>CBIMZH010000295.1:0-4425 GCA_966248255.1 uncultured Cellvibrio sp. | reverse complement strand
CATTGCCTGTGTGCTGCTGATTGGCTTTTATCTGGTGGCAGTGCTGCGCAGTCCCGCCCGCGCCATAAGCTTCTCCTCTGGCCTCGCGCTACTCTATGCGCTGCTCTATGGCTTGCTCGCTGCCGAAGATTACGCACTGCTGATGGGCTCACTCTTGCTGTTTAGTTTACTCGGCGCCTTTATGCTGCTCACCCGCCAAGTGGATTGGTATGGGCTTGGAGGAAAGCATCAATCGCTCAGTTTGGATGAGGGTGTTTGATATGTTGCAGTTAATGTCAGGGTTGCTTTTACTTATACCTACCTTGGGTTTGGCAAGCTTGGGTTACTGGTGGCTGCGCGCGCCCTGGCTGCAAAAGTTAATGATATTGGGATTCGCGATTTGGTTAGGTTTTTATGGCTATGGCCAGTTTTATCCCAAAGAGCCGCTGCGCTTGCGCTATCAGGCATTTATCAGTGCGCCTTATTAATCGATTTTTATAAGAATCTACTAAGGGAGCTAGGCTCCCTTTTTTATATGAATTGGCGAGAGCCTAAAGGCTAGGGTGATAGCTAAGAGTTAAATGGCTTGGGGATCGTCTCTTGCTAGACGCAATAAATATACTGTATAAATTGCGTAAAAATGGATGGAGACAGAGAGTGGATTATGACGATCTTATTTACCAAATCTACAGCACAATTGAAGATCCCGGCTCCTGGAGTGAAGTATTAGCCAATATTTCGCGGCAACTGGATTCAACCCACGCCTTTATTGCCGCTCGAGAAGATGTTAATCAACAGCCTTTTGCGTTTATCGAGCAGGGGTTTGTTGAAGGTCATTTTGAGCTTTATCAGCAGCACTACTACAAAGTAGATGTCTGGACCAAATCCCTCGCGGTACAGACGCCCAATCGCTTTCACGCCAGCCACAAGGTATTTAATGATAAGCAGTTTGTGCAATCGGAGCTTTACAACGATTTCGCCCGGCCAGTGGATATTCGCCATTCAATTGGCAGTTTAAATATTGCCGACTCGGGCGATATGCTTACCGAAGTTGCCTTTATGCGCGGCAAACGCCAGCAGCAATACGATGAGCAGACAGTTCAGCAGGCCAATCGCTTTCTCCGTCATATTCAGCAGAGTCTTGCAGTTGCTCATAAAATCCAACTGCTGGGTGATAACTCCTTAAGCCTGGATGTATTCCTCAATAAATCCCTGGACCCAATGCTGGTGGTTAAAGCCGATAATCAGGTGCTGAATCTCAATCAGGCAGCTGAATTTTTATTGCGCTCCAGCGGTATTTTTCGCGTTAGCCTTAACAAAACCCTAAGTTTTTTTAATTTGCGTGCCCAGGGGCAGTTTGAAGCGCTAAAGCAGAGTGTAAGCTCCGGGGCGGCAGGTGCGAGCAATTACTTGCTAATCCAGACGGCGGGCGGCCATTATAAGTTGCTAGTACAGCCCTGGCTGCAATCCAGTATGAGCGCATTGGGTGGGCAGAAAGTTGCCGCCTTTTTGTTGACGGTTTCTTTTGTGAAGTCTGAAGCGGAAGTTCCTGTGCGCGATCTGTGCGATCTCTATGGTTTTACCTTGGCAGAATCTGAAGTGGCGCACTTATTATGCAAGGGCAATAAGTCGAGTGACATTGCCGAGATGAGGCAAACTTCGGTGGCTACTGTTCGTCAGCAGGTCAAATCCTGTATGGCGAAAGCCGGGTGTAAATCCCAAGCGGAGTTGGTTTCGAAAATTCTGATTAATTTGCTTGCCTAGCGATGTATGTTGCACAAAAAAGGCCGCCAAATTTGGCGGCCTTTTTTCTTTGCAGCTTTTTTATTACAGCATTTTTGTTGGTGGCGAACTTATTTTACGATCGCATCAATTTTTGCCAGTTCCTCCGCACTAAAGGCGAGGTTGTTTAGCGCCGCAACTGAATCATCAATTTGCGCTGGACGGCTGGCGCCGATCAAACAGGTGGTTACCGCCGGGTTGTTCAGTGTCCAGGCGATGGCCATCTGCGCCAGGCTTTGGCCGCGGTTTTCGGCAATTTCATTCAGTGCGTTGACCTTGGCAATTTTTTCCGGGGTGATGTCCTTGTTGTTCAGGTAAATCAATTCCGGGCGCGAGGCGCGTGAGCCTTCGGGAATGCCCTGCAGGTATTTGTTGGTGAGTACACCCTGGCCAGTGGCGAAAACACTATAGAACCAACGCCTTCATCGAGCAGTACTTTGGTCAAGCCATTTTCAATCCAGCGATCAAACAAGTTGTAGCGCGGTTGGTGAATCAGCAGCGGTGTACCCAGCTCGCGCAGAATACGCACCGCTTCCTGGGTTTGCGCTGGCTGGTAGTTGGAAATGCCCACATAGAGCGCGCGACCGGAGCGCACTATATAGTCGAGCGCCATCATGGTTTCTTCCAGCGGTGTTTCGGCATCCATACAGTGGTGATAAAAAATATCGAAGTATTCGAGGCCGGTGCGCTTAAGGCTTTGATCGCAGCTGGATACCAGGTATTTGCGCGAGCCGCCAACGCCATAGGGGCCTGGCCACATGTCATAGCCAGCTTTGCTGGAGACGATCAATTCGTCGCGATAGCGGGCGAAATCCTGTGAAAAAATTGCGCCAAAGGTGGATTCAGCCGAGCCGTAGTTGGGGCCGTAGTTGTTGGCCAGGTCAAAGTGGGTGATACCCAGGTCAAAGGCGCGGCGCATCATGGCGCGACCATTGGACTGTGGGTCTACGGCACCAAAATTTTGCCAGAGGCCAAGGGAGAGCTTGGGCAGACGCAGGCCGCTGCGGCCACAGCGCTGGTATTGCATGGATTTGTAGCGCTCGGGGCTGGCGACGTAAACGGGATTAGGTTCGTGAGTAATCATTGTTGCTATTCTCGGGTGCGTGGATGTTGTTGCAGGTAGGTCTTGTTATGCACTGCTTTTGAGCAAGGTCGCTAGTTTACCCCATAGCCGGGGTAATGCATTTAGCTGTGTGTAAAGAAACGAAAGGCCAGCATAGCTGGCCTTTGGTAGGATGAAGCAGGGCTTAGTGTTTATCATTACCCTGATGTTTGCCTTTGGACTTGTCTCCGCCCTTGTCCTTTTTCTTGCCATTTTCCTGGCTGTTGTAGTGCTGCTGATCCTGGCGGTGTTCGCGCTGGTACTCCTGGGAGTACTCGGTAGAGCGAATAAAGTACACACGTCTATCACAGGCCTGATATTCGCGACAGTGTTTGTCCCAATGCTTGGCGTGGCCAGGAGGCACGTGCAGGTATACCGGGCGCTCGGAACGGTGTTGATCGACAACCACAACTCTGGGCTGGGCATAGACCAGATCCGGATGTGAATCATTACCAATTTCTACCCGGCCATAGACTCCGGGCTGCACTTCACCCTCGAGGATAACCTTTACCCCTATATCACTAGCCTGGCTGAGCTGGGTTAAGCCAAGCAGGGCAGAGCTGATAAGGAATTTGTTGATTGAATGGCGCATAGGAATACTCCTGGGTTGCTTCTTGTGACTTACGAATTTGCCTTGCCTCTCTGCTACCTTTTTAACTGCGCCAGAATTAACAGAAGCCAAATAGCCAGCAAACAGAGGTTGGAAAACATAAAAACCTGGAGCCTGGTCACAACATTGTTAAACGTCAGGTGTACATAGCTGTGGGCGATACGGGTGGCCACGTAAATCCAGGCGAACCAGAGCATAGCTGAGGATTCTATTTTTAGCGCCAGACTGGCGCAGCCGGCGGCGTAAAATAAGACCGGCATCTCAAATAAATTGCTGTAATTGCGCGACGCCTGAAGCATTCGCTCTGGAATTTGACTGGCCTGGTCCGGGTCCAGCCTATAGGTGCGAAAGTGGCTGAGCCGCAACTGCCCAGATTTGACTGCTTTTACGCGCAAACTGAGCAAATAACCAGCAACAACGAGGGTGAATAGCACCAGGGCAAACATGGGATAAAGCATAGTTAATCTCCTTATGAATCAGTCTTGTGCAACAAATAGCCAAAACGCTGCTTTCTCTCGGTTCACACACTATAATGGCCGCCTTTTCGCGGTTCGACCTCTTTCGGCCCAACCGTGAACTTGCAGTCAAACCTAAACCGGCTGTATTGCTGATGACAGCCAATCACTACAAGGTAGCCCCATGATTATCAAACCAAAAGTACGCGGTTTTATATGCACCAATGCGCACCCACAAGGCTGCGCCGCCAATGTACAGGAGCAAATCGCCTATACCCAGGCAAAAGGCGCTGTCGCCGCTGGCCCTAAAAAGGTGTTGGTGCTGGGCTGTTCTACCGGTTATGGCCTGGCCTCTCGTATTACCGCCGCTTTTGGTTCTGGCGCTGCCACCCTGGGCGTTTGCTTTGAAAAAGAGCCAAGCGAAAGCAAAACTGGCACCGCCGGTTACTACAACACCGCTGCCTTCCACGACGCTGCTGAAGCCGCTGGTTTGTACG
>CBIMZH010000294.1:0-4428 GCA_966248255.1 uncultured Cellvibrio sp. | reverse complement strand
CAACGTGACCGATGGTGCCCACGTTGACGTGGGGCTTGTTACGTTCAAACTTTTCTTTAGCCACTTTTCAATTCCTCTAAAGATGAAAACAAAACTATTCGTAATCGTTCTTGATGTGACCCTTTGACATCACCTCTTCGGCGACATTGCGCGGGGCCTCTGAATACTTCAAGAATTCCATTGTGTAGGTAGCGCGACCTTGGGTTGCAGAGCGCAGGCTGGTAGCGTAACCGAACATTTCCGCCAGGGGGACCTCGGCGTTAATGACCTTACCACTGATACTTTCATCCATGCCCAGGATCATGCCGCGACGACGGTTAAGATCGCCAACAACATCACCCATATTCTCCTCGGGAGTAACCACTTCAACCTTCATAATCGGCTCAAGCAATACAGCTCCACCTTGCTGCGCCAGCTTTTTAGTCGCCATGGACGCCGCGATTTTAAACGCCATTTCTGACGAGTCAACGTCGTGGTAAGAACCATCGAACACGGTGGCCTTTAGACCCAGCAAAGGATAACCCGCCAACACACCGTTTTGCATCTGCTCAGCAATACCCTTCTGGATAGCCGGAACAAATTCTTTGGGCACTACACCGCCCACTATCTCGTTTACAAACTCCAGGCCCTCGGCACTTTCATCTGCACCCGGCTCAAAACGAATCCAGCAATGACCATATTGGCCACGACCACCGGATTGACGCACAAATTTACCTTCAATCTCGCAGCGATTGCGGATCGCCTCGCGGTAGGCCACCTGCGGCTTACCTATATTGGCTTCGACGCTAAATTCGCGGCGCATACGGTCAACAATGATATCCAGGTGCAACTCACCCATACCACCGATAATGGTCTGACCGGTTTCCTCATCGGTTCTCACCCGGAAAGAGGGATCTTCCTGCGCCAGTTTGCTTAGCGCCACACCCATTTTTTCCTGATCAGCCTTGGTTTTGGGCTCAACCGCAACATGGATTACCGGCTCAGGGAACTCCATGCGCTCAAGCACGATTACGTGATCCTGATCGCACAGGGTGTCGCCGGTAGTCACATCTTTAAGACCAATTACCGCAGCAATATCACCCGCGAGAACCTCTTTAATCTCAGAGCGCTCGTTAGCGTGCATTTGCACCATACGACCTATCCGCTCACGCTTTTCCTTTACCGAGTTGTAAACCGCATTGCCAGATTCCAGCTTGCCGGAATAGACGCGAATAAAGGTTAAGCTGCCCACAAAGGGATCGGTAGCAATCTTAAAGGCCAAGGCAGCAAAGGGGTCTTCGTCGTTGGCATGACGCTCAGCGACTGTCTCGCCATCGGCAAGCACACCTTCAATTGCCTTAACCTCGGTGGGCGACGGCAGGTATTCAACTACCGCATCGAGCATGGCCTGAACGCCCTTATTTTTAAAGGCAGAACCGCCAATCACCGGAATAATCTCGCCCGACAGGGTGCGCGCGCGAATACCAGCCTTGATTTCGGCTTCGCTAAGCTCGTCACCACCCAAATATTTTTCCATCAGCTCGTCGCTGGATTCAGCGGCAGCCTCGATCAACTGCTCGCGCATCTTTTCGCACTGAGCCAGCAGATCGGCTGGAATAGCTTCATAAGTAAACGTTGTACCCTGGTCTGCCTCATTCCAAATGATGGCCTGCATTTTGAGCAGGTCCACTACACCTTTGAATTCATCTTCGGCGCCAATGGTCATTTGCAGAGCGACGGGATTTGCACCCAAACGGGTTTTTAGCTGCTCAACAACCCGCAGGAAGTTGGCACCGGTACGGTCCATCTTGTTCACAAACACCAAGCGCGGAACTTCGTATTTGTTAGCTTGACGCCATACAGTTTCAGTTTGCGGCTGAACGCCGGAGGAACCACAGAGAACCACCACGGCACCGTCAAGTACGCGCAGCGAACGCTCCACCTCAATAGTGAAGTCTACGTGGCCGGGGGTATCAATAACGTTGATGCGGTGCTCGTCAAATTGCCCGCCCATACCCTTCCAAAAGGTAGTGATCGCGGCCGAGGTAATAGTAATACCCCGCTCCTGCTCCTGCACCATCCAATCGGTAGTAGCGGCACCATCGTGCACTTCGCCAATCTTATGCGACAGTCCGGTATAAAACAGTACGCGCTCGGTAGTGGTAGTCTTACCGGCGTCTACGTGAGCACAGATACCAATATTGCGGTAGCGTGCTATAGGAGTTTTACGGGCCACGGCTGTTTTCCCCAAGAACCAATCTTTGAAAAAGGCAAAAAGGCAGCGAGGGCTGCCTTTTCAACCTTACAAAGGTAATTAGAAGCGGAAGTGCGAGAACGCCTTGTTCGCTTCGGCCATACGGTGAACGTCTTCACGTTTCTTAACCGCAGCGCCCTTACCTTGAGATGCATCCATCAGCTCACCAGCCAGACGCTGAGGCATGGACTTCTCACCGCGCTTGCGTGAGTACTCCACCAACCAGCGCATTGCCAGGGCAGCGCGACGTGAAGCGCGAACTTCAACGGGCACTTGGTAGGTTGCACCACCCACACGGCGGGATTTAACTTCCACCAGCGGAGCGATGTTTTCGAGAGCTTCGGAGAAAACCTCCAAAGGATCGCGATTCAATTTAGCTTTAACCACATCCAGAGCACCGTAAACGATACGCTCTGCAGTGGATTTTTTACCACTGATCATTACGTGGTTCATGAACTTCGCCAGGGTAACGTCACCGAATTTGGGATCCGGCAGCGCTTCGCGTTTGGCGACAACTCTTCTTCTTGGCATATCAATAGCCTCTCTTCAGGAAATTTCCAAGACAGATATTCTGCTTGGCCTTACTCGGTTCTGAGCCGAAAACTTGCGTCAGCTTCACCGGTGGGCACGATAAGTGCCACTACCGACGATTACTTGGGACGCTTAGCACCGTACTTAGAACGACCTTGCTTACGCTTGGCAACACCGGAAGTATCCAGTGAACCGCGTACAGTGTGGTAACGCACACCAGGGAGGTCTTTTACACGACCGCCGCGGATCAGCACCACGCTGTGCTCTTGCAGGTTGTGGCCTTCACCACCGATGTACGAGGTCACTTCAAAACCATTGGTCAAACGAACACGGCACACTTTACGCAGTGCTGAGTTTGGCTTTTTCGGTGTAGTCGTATAAACGCGGGTGCAAACACCACGACGCTGTGGGTTACCTTGCAGAGCAGGAACGTCACTCTTTTCTACGATACGTTTTCTTGGCTTACGAACCAACTGGTTGATCGTCGGCATGAAAACAAACTCCATAGATATTACGCCTTCACAATGAAGGCTTGTTTAAAGAAAGTCGGCCAGGACGAGCCAAGCCAGACCTCCCACTTAAAAAGCGGGTGGCGCATTGTATAGATGCCACCCACCAGCGTCAAGGCGACGAAATAACCAGATAACGCTGAACTCCAGTAAAAAAACAAGGCTGGGGTCACCAGCCTTGTCTTCATCGCCCGAATCTTTGCCCCGAAAGCTCGGGGCCAGGCGCCAAACGCTTAGTTAGCGCTTTGCTTAAGCGCCTCTGTCAGCGCTGCTTCGACGTCTTCAGCACTCACACCCAGTTGCTCGGTTTGCGCTTCTTCACGACGACGCTTACGGTCGTTGTGGTAGGCCAAGCCGGTACCCGCCGGAATGAGACGACCCACTACCACGTTCTCTTTGAGACCGCGCAGGTTGTCTTTCTTACCAGTTACTGCCGCTTCGGTCAGTACGCGGGTAGTCTCCTGGAAGGAGGCCGCAGAGATGAAGGATTCGGTTGCCAGAGAGGCTTTGGTGATACCCAGCAGCAGACGCTCGTATTGGGCAGGCACCTTGCCTTCGGCGCGCAGTTTTTCGTTTTCTTCCAGTACGGAAGTCAACTCAACCTGCTCACCCTTCACAAAGCTGGAGTCACCCATAGTGGCGATTTCCACTTTGCGCAGCATTTGACGAACGATCGTTTCAATGTGCTTATCGTTAATTTTCACGCCCTGTAAGCGGTATACATCCTGGATCTCGTTGGTAATGTAACGAGACAGCATTTCCACACCCTGCAGGCGCAAAATGTCGTGTGGGTTGGATGGACCGTCAGACACAACCTCACCCTTGGATACCATTTCACCTTCGAACACAGTCAGCTGACGGTGTTTAGGGATAAGCACTTCGTAGTGAGTAGAGCCATCTGGCAGCACCTGGCCGTCAGTTGGGGTGATGATCAGACGACGCTTGCCCTTGGTCTCTTTACCGAAGCTCACGGTACCGGAGATTTCCGCCAGGATTGACGGCTCTTTCGGACGACGAGCTTCGAAGAGGTCGGCAACGCGCGGCAGACCACCGGTAATATCGCGAGTTTTTGATCCCTCTTGCGGAATACGCGCAATGATGTCACCCACGTTAATGGTGTCGCCATTGTTCAGGCTCAAAATCGCTTTGGCTGGC
>CBIMZH010000293.1:0-4436 GCA_966248255.1 uncultured Cellvibrio sp. | reverse complement strand
GATGTGCTGGCGCAGTTCCCGATTAATTGTTCCGCCGAGGAATTGCTCGCGCAGCTCAAGCGTATTCAGCCGCGCATGTACTCAATTTCATCCAGCCCCAAAGCCTTGCCCAAGCGCATAGACCTCACCGTCTCTGCCGTGCGCTACAGCCGCTTTAGCAATGGTGTTAAAAAGCTGCGTACCGGCGTCTGCTCTACCTTTTTAGCCGATCGCGCCCAGGGCGTTGAACTGCCAATTTTTGTGCAGCCAAGTAAACACTTCCACTTACCCGAAAATGGCGATACGCCGGTAATTATGGTGGGCCCGGGTACCGGCGTTGCGCCTTTCCGCGGTTTTTTGCAGGAGCGCCAGGCCTTGGGGCAGCAGGGCAAAAACTGGTTGTTCTTCGGTGAGCAGCACGCCGCCAGCGATTTTTACTACCGTGAAGAATTGGAGCTGTTCCTAAAGGACGGCCTGCTTACTCAGCTGAGCCTGGCCTTCTCCCGCGACCAGACGCAAAAGATTTATGTGCAGGATCGTATGCGCGAGCAGGGTGCGCAACTCTGGGAATGGCTGGAGCAGGGCGCTTACTTTTATGTCTGCGGTGATGCCAGTCGCATGGCCAAAGACGTCGACCAGGCGCTGCGCGACATTATTCAGCAGTACGGTCAGTTTGATGAAAATGAAACCGTAAACTACATGCGTAAACTGAATATGGATAAGCGCTATTTGCGCGATGTCTATTAATCAAGAGTGTTTCTATGAAGCAAGAAGTTGAAAAATTCAGCTTCTTGAATTTTTTTTAGCAATTTTTTCGCATTGCCTTAGCGGTCAATGTAAGGTCCATTGGCTTAATGGGTTAAATGATTGCCCGCCTATTAACAATTTTTATTTTCTTGATCGATCTATTGCCGTGACTATTGCCGAGACTGCTGCAAGCTCCCAAGTTGGATAACCTGGGGTTGCCTATAAAGGCAACTGAAGATTGATGATTGCTGCAAAACTGTAATTCCTTGCTTCGCCCAATTCTGGCGTCCGCCATCTGTTGGGTGTTAACTGTCACCTGCGTGCTTTTCAAGCGCAACCCCTCAAATCGACTGCTGTCTGCAAGTGATAGTTGTAGCTTGTCGGTGTGCATCCTGGATTCAACACTGCAGCGGGCGCTATCCTTCAGTTCCAGATTTAATGCGTTGAGTTGTAGCTTTTGCTTGCCGCTGGAAATGCTTACTAGCGTAGATTTACTCGCTTTGATGGAGTGAATTTGGTTTACGCCAATTTCTATGTGCCCACTGCGGTTAAACCAGCCGTCAGCCTTGCAGTTGCTGGCTTTGCTGTCGTCGATAAAAAGCCCACCATCGCGCTTATAAATACGGACTCGGTTGATAAAGCGTTTGCCCGCGTAAATCTTAATGTACTCCTGGGTGCTGATGACTAAATCCACTGTCAGATTGCAGCCATTAAAGTCAAAACTGTCGGTTGTTGCTACTGGGATAAAAATATAATTTTGCAGGCTGGCTGGGCATTGGCTCGCCCAAAGCAGGCTGCAGGCTAAAGTCATTGCAGGGATTTTCATGATGCGTCTCGGTTTAATGGTATGCCCAGCCGCGCATGCTAAATCTGGCGCTTAAAAAGTGATAATCCTTAAAAGGTATGTGAAATTTATTTTTTAAATTCTTTCAATTGGCGCTTGGCTTTTTTTATGTAATAAGAATTAACCTGCGCCAAATGGCTGAATAATGCGCTAAGTCAATTACTTGGGTGTATGAGCAGGCCTGCTGATAGAGTTTAAAAATCCAAGCGGTGGATTTTTTGCCTGGTTCAGCAAAGTAAAAGCCGACTCTGTATCCATAGCGGAGTCGGCTTTTTATTTGGGGCGGGGTTTGGCGGTGAGATCTAACTTTATATCTGATCAATTACGCTCATATCTTCGCGCTCGCTGGTTAGTTTGGGCGCGCCGCTATAAGCCAAATAGGACATGCCGTTGCTGCTGGCTTGCAGTTCTTTGGTCAGGCCGATTTTTGCGCTGGACATACCCTGGGTACCGACACTGGCTCGCTCTGCACGCAGCTTTAAGCCATCGTATTTGCTCGAGCCATTAAGTGTGACTTTGAGGTCGGCCACCACCAGCGGTGATTTAATATTTAATTTGGACATGCCATTAACCGCGAGAGTTAACTCGGGCAGTTTGCGTGGGCTTTTGCCGCTGGAAATGCTGACCAGCGTTGCACTGTTGGCCTCTACCGAATCAAGCTGCTTAACACCAATAACTATTTTGGCGCTGCGGTTAAACCAACCGCCGGTGCTACAGCCAGTTTGTTTGGTATCGGCAATAAACAGGGTTTTGTTTTTTTGAAAAACCTGGATGCGGTTAATCACGCGCTGGCTTGCGTATATTTGCACATATTCTTTATCGGTAAGCACCAGGCTAACCTCGAGATTACAGCCGATCAGGTTGAGCGACTGGACATTATCGATTGCAAGGGCTTTGTATTTTTGTTCGGTGGCGAAAGCCTGGCTGACACACACCAGAGCTAAAAGCATGGCGACAATTGCAGTTTTCATTTCACACCTCTAATGAGCAGGAATAAGGTTAAACCGGAGAAGGTAAGGGTAAAATCCGGTGAATTCCTAGCTTTAGATGGCGCTTATGGCGCAACTGGATTCAGCAGTTAAAAATATTTTGCAAAGTTTTTTGTAAAGAGTTTTTGTGGAGATTTTTTTGCGGGGTTTTAAGCGGGGAAAAGTGGAAACCTGCGCCATAGGTCAGGTTTCCACAGGTATTTAATTACTGTGCAGCATTAATAATGGTGCTTATCAGTGTTGGGTAAACCTGGCCGCCAGTGTTGCGATCAAATAAACCCATACCATTGTTGGCGGTGTAGCCATTATCCCAATAGATGGGTACGGCGCCGTGGGTATAAGCCGAATGGGCAATATACTGATTCCACTTAACTCTAAAGGCTTCTGCACCAGAGATATTGGTGCGCGAAATTACACCAAACTCACCGAGAATTACCGCTACCCCATTGTCGACAAACTTGGTCTTCATTTTTTGGAACTGGGCATCCACATAGGATTCATTGGCCCAGGTCTCGGTGGCTGAAGAGTCAGTCGCGCTGGCGCCCCACTGCCAAATATTGCTGGAGGCATTAAGGGTGAAGTTGTAGGGGTCGTAGTAGTGCACTTCCATCATCAAGCGCTTGGTCGCACTGTCGCTGGGAATGGTCGCATAGTTGTAAGCGTGATCGATATTGGTATTAAAGCCCTGGACGATCAGATGGCGCACCGCGTTGTTGCCACCGGTAGCGCGTACAGCATTAACAAAAGTCTGGTTAAAGCTGTTTTGCACTGTGTAGTACTCATAGGTGGGCGTGCCATAGTCGCCATCAACCATAACCTCGTTGGTACCGGCAAACAGCAGATAGTCATCGTAGTTTTTAAAGTTGTTGGCGATTTGCGTCCAGAGGGTGGTGATACGGCTGTTGACCGAAGCCTGGTTGGCATAGGTTGGCTGCATCCAGCCACCGTCCCAGTGAATATTGATAATCACGTAAAGGCCGGCGCTTTTCGCATAATCAACCACCTGGGTCACCCGGCTCATCCAGCTGCTACTGATGGTGTAGTTGGAATCGGCGTACTGGCTCCAGGACACAGGAATGCGAATGGTTTTAAAGCCAGCCGCCTTCACCGAGTTGATCAGCGTTTGGGTAACGGTTGGGTTGCCCCAGGCAGTTTCGCCGCCAATAGCTTCCAGGGAGTTGCCCAGGTTCCAGCCTGCGCCCATAAGTGCTGCCAGCTGTACGCTGGTGAGGCTGCGCATGGTGCCGGCGCTGCTGCTGGTTACCGTCACTGCAAAGCTCTGGGTGGTACTGGTGCCGCAGCTGTTGGTGTAAACCGCGGTCGCCGTACAGCTGGCGGTAGGCGCTACAGTTTGTTCGCGAGCGCTGCCCGAAGTCCCGCAACCGCTCCAGGCCCAGCTGCCGCCCGAGGTGGGCTGAGGGCCAAAGGTAATGGAGGTACCAGAGCCAATGCTAACGGCGGCAGTTTGCGACCAGCTGCCGTTGACCTTCACATAAGGAGTCACTGTCGATGCCGCACAGGATGAACCGCGAATCGCACTGGCGGCGCCAGAGTTGTAGCTGCTGCCACTGGCGGTGAATTTGATCCAATACCAATACTGGGTGCCGGTGACGGCGCTAGTATCGCTGTAGCTGGTGGTGGAGCTGCTCACAGTGGCAATGCGCACGCGGCCGCTGGGGTCGCTATCTGTATCGCGGTAAACCTGCACCGCGCTAATACTGCCGCTCACCGTCCAGCTAAGG
This sequence comes from uncultured Cellvibrio sp., assembly GCA_966248255.1. Classification (GTDB taxonomy): domain Bacteria; phylum Pseudomonadota; class Gammaproteobacteria; order Pseudomonadales; family Cellvibrionaceae; genus Cellvibrio. Next base: position 135 of record CBIMZH010000293.1, on the reverse strand, counting down.
GCGATATTGCTACTGCTACCCGTTGCGCTCAGGCAGACAGTTGCACCGCCGCCGCTGCCGCAGCTTTGCGCGTGAGTAAATGGGGAAAAGCAAAATGTCAGAAAGAGCAAAGTGATCGAAATTAAGGACTTCATT
>CBIMZH010000292.1:0-4437 GCA_966248255.1 uncultured Cellvibrio sp. | reverse complement strand
GGTGAAAAAAGTTCCTGCGTCTACCGCCCATTTGCGCGCCGTTGGAAAACGCGCGCCCGTGGCAGTAACTGTGGTGGAGTGATCCAGATTGCCAAAGCGCAGGGTGTAGTTGCCGTTAATTTCCGGCAGAGCCGCCGCTATATGAGGCAGGTCTTTAATGGCATCTACGTCTTCCGGTGTGAGCGTGACCGAATCCCAGCGCCAGCGCTGCGTAGGCCCGCCGGGCAATACCAGGAGCAGGTTACTGCCCATTGAACTAATGCTATCCACCACCGCTTTTTTGGCACCGTCGCCAATGGCGAGCATAGTAATTACCGAAGCCACACCAATTACTATGCCGAGCAAGGTCAGCACCGTGCGGAAAACATTGTGATGCAGCGAGCGAACCGCGGTTTTACCCGCAGTCAGCAAATCACTCCACAGGCTGGTTGGCCGGGATTGACTGCTCAGATTAACGCGAGGGGAATTGGCATCCGGCAGTGTTGGCCCAGGGTCGCCAATAATCAGGCCATCGCGAATTTCGATTAAGCGCTGCGCATGCTGGGCCACTTCGGCATCGTGGGTAATCAAAATAATCGTGTGGCCCTGCTGCGACAGCTCTTTAAGCAGGCGCATCACCTCTTTGCCGCTATTACTGTCCAGCGCACCAGTAGGTTCGTCGGCAAGAATAATTTGCCCGCCGTTCATCAAGGCGCGAGCAATAGACACCCGCTGCTGCTGACCGCCAGACAATTGATTGGGCCGGTGATCCAAACGCTCCTGCAAGCCCAGTGAGGCCAATAAACTCTCGGCCCGCGTGCGCCTGGCATCCGAGCTCATACCGGAATAAACCGCAGGCATTTCCACATTCTCACTGGCGGTGGAGCCAGCGAGCAGGTTATAGCTTTGAAACACAAAGCCAAAGGCTTCGCGACGCAAGTGCGCCAAACCATCGCGGTCCAGATGGGCAACGTTGTGCCCGGCGAAAAAATACTCGCCACTGCTGGGCTTATCCAGACAGCCGAGAATATTCATCAGCGTCGACTTACCCGAACCCGACTGACCCATAATGGCAACGAACTCACCGGGGTAAATATCCAGATCTATGCCGTGCAATACGCGCACGGCAAGCTCGCCGTTTTGAAAGGTTTTTGTCACGCCGCGCAAGCGAATTAACGGCTGGGCATCGGGGGCGACTGAATCGATAAAGGCTTGGGGTTGCATAATCAGCTACTAAAAAATTGTCGATAAAATGTTCGCTAGATACTCGCTAAAAAAATGCGCACTTAACGCATCATGCGCGGACCACCCCAACCACCTGGCTGCTGCGCTTTAGGCGCCTGTTTGCTGTGCTCGCCAGTGACCACCTGCTCGCCCTCTTCCAGGCCTTTTAAAATTTCTGCCTGAACACGGCTGGTTACACCTACCAGTACGCGACGCTCTTCGATGTCGCCTTTGGCCGTTAATACTTTAACCATGGCCGGGCGTGGACGTGTAGCACCCTCACCCTGCTCAGGCGCAGCATGCTCGCGCCATTTGCCCGACCAATTATCGCCCGCAGGAGCAGCGTCGCCAGGCTTGGTCGCTGGCGCTTTGTTTGCCTGCTGGGAACTGGCACCCTCTGCCGGGGCTGGCCTATCAGCGGGTTGCGCGCCCTCAGGTCTCTGTCCCATAGCGCCTGACTCAGGACCTGGACCCGAGCCTGGGCCAGGCCCTGCATCAGCGCCATCGGGGCGCTGGCGCGGCATAAAGCTCACGGCGGACATAGGCACCAGCAGTGCATTTTTTGCCTGGGAAACAATAAAAAATACCTGGGTGCTCATCTGCGTCATCAGCTGGCCCTTGGGGTTGGGCACATCAAACAGCGCATCGTAAAGCACGACGTTATTCACCACCTCCGGCGTTGGCTGAATGCTATCCAGCTTGCTATACCAGCGCTGCTCCTGACCGCCCAGGGTGGTGAAATAAACTTCCATCCCCATGGCCAATTTGCTTACATCGGCTTCAGATACCTGGGTTTTCACTGTCATAGTCGACAGGTCGGCAACACGCATAATGGTGGGCGCCACCTGATTGGTGTTCAGCGTTTGGCCCTGGCGGGCATCCAGAGTGACCACTGTGCCGTCCATAGGCGCGTAGATATTGGCGTAATCCAGGTTGGCGGCCTCAACGCGCAGCGAAGATTCGTTGGATTGAATCTGTGCCTGCAGCGCTTTAAGTTGTGCCTCTGCAGATTTAAGGCTGGCCTCTGCCTGCTGTATGGATTCTGCGGTAGTGGCATCTTCTTTGGCCAGATTCTGCTGGCGCTGGTATTGAATCTTGGCCAGCTGCAATTGCGCTTCGCGATCCAACAGCTGGGCCTTGAGGTTAGCCAACTGGGCGCGGGAGCCATCCACCTTTGCGGCGTAAACAGTCGCGTCTATCTCGGCAAGCAAATCACCTTTTTTAACCTTGCTGCCCACATCCACATGCAGCTTTTTAAGCTGGCCTGATACCTGAGCACCCACGTCCACATAATCGCGCGGCTGCAGGCTGCCGGTGGCCGTTACCAGGTTTTCAATATCGCCGCGCTTGACCGCTTCGGTACTGAAAACAGGTTTTTCGCTGGCGCTACCCAGTGCGCGCCAGGCTAGGGTTATCGCCAGCACCAACACCAGCAAGGCAGTTGCCCAGCGCCAGGGGTGGCTGCGCAGCATGGATTTTTTAACCAGAGGAGATAAGGCAGAAGTCATGGGCACGTCACTACTAAAAAAGGTCACAGATAAAAGTTGTTATTCGATCACGAGTATAACGCGGCCTGCAGCATAAATGCCGAGCCCGCTCGGGGGTTACACACTTGTTACACAATCCCCGACAAAGTGTTAAGCCGCTTTACACAAACCAACCCGAAAAAGCGCAAAAACCGCAGGGCCAGCTGCGGTTTTTTTTAAAACGCGACAGGGTTTAATGCAGTGCAGCAACCAGCAGCACCAAAAGCGGCACAAGTGCGCCCAAACCCATAAACCAGCCAGCGCGACTTTTGGGATTCATATGGCGGCGCAGCAACAACAAGCCTGTTATTGCAAAAATAACCACCGCTATGGCGAAGGCATCAATGTACAGCTGCCAGAGGCCGCCAAATTTTTTACCCTTGTGCATATCATTGATAAAGGCGATGGGATTGCCCGAGGCTTCGCCATAACTCACAGTGCCGCGATTGGGATTAATTTTAATCCCCGCGCTGCCATAAAAACGCGGCACCATCATCTCGTACTCACCGCGATTCCAACGGCCGCGCGGACGCTCTATGTGCAAGTCGAGGGTTTTACCCAGCCATTGCAGTAAAGCCCTGGGCGGCTGGTGTGCAGATGGATCAAACTCTTGCAAACTTGTTTTTATCTCTTCAGGCAATTCCAGTGCGCGATACTCCATTTTACTTTCACCCAAAAACAACTGCGCGTGATTAAGGGTAAAGCCGCTGATGCCATAGAGCATCATGGTAAACAGCACCAGCGCTGAGCTCATCCAGTGCCATTGACGCAAACTGCCAAAACTTATTTTTTTACCGCTCATTTAAATTATAACTCCGACCACTGACGTAAAAGGTTGTGATACACACCGGTTAAACTTAACACTTCTGCTGAATCGCCCAGCTGCTGACGCAACTGTGCAATTGAACTATCCATTTCATACAAAAGCCCACGCTTGGCATCATCGCGCACCAGGCTTTGCGTCCAAAAAAAACTGCACACCCGCTCCCCCTGAGTGACAGGCGCGACTCTGTGCAAACTGCTGGAGGGATACAAAATTAAATCCCCGGCAGGCAATTTAACCTCGTGACTGCCGTAGGTGTCCTGCACAATTAATTCGCCGCCCTCATAATCATCCGGCTCGGACAAAAACAAGGTGGACGACAAATCCGTGCGCAGACTGAGATTGCCAAAAGGCAGTTGACGAATGGCGCCATCCACATGAAAACCATACTCTTCACCGCCCTTGTAGGCATTAAACAGTGGCGGCACCGAGCGCAGCGGCAGCGCTGCTGCCATAAACAAAGGGTTGGCATACAAGCGCTTTAAAATCCGCTCACCCAACTCCAACGCCAGAGGTGAATCCACTGGCAATTGGCGATTGCGTTTTACCTTGGCGCCCTGATCGCCGACGGTAGCGCGACCGTCTATCCAGCCAACTTGATCAAGTTGCGCACGAATCGCTTGAACTTCTGATTTTGTTAAAACTTCAGGAATATGTAGCAGCATAGGAAAACCTAAAGATGCATTTAAATAGGTACTTTTTAATTTGTGTTTTTAAAAATATATAGCCACACAACCAAAAAACGCGCCTGCAGCAACTGCAGGCGCGGCTCAGGGCGGTAAGGCCGAACTTAAATTAAAACTGGACGTCAGCACTCAGCAAGAAAGTGCGTGGTGCACCTGGTGTATAGCGATAACCACTTTTGTTGATTGCCGCCACATAGTC
>CBIMZH010000291.1:0-4443 GCA_966248255.1 uncultured Cellvibrio sp. | reverse complement strand
CAGCACGTAAATGCAGGGATTCTCTGGTTTGAAATCGCTCAGGTTTTTGCTGGCGTGAGATGAGAGTGAGCAGATATGTGCGCCGCTTTGAGCAAAGTCTTTAAGCGCTTCCTGCAATGACTGGCAGCGTAAAATGGGCGCGCGAAACAGGGTTCCAGCGCTGGCTTTAATCACTAGCGGGTCAATTTGCGCCCCACCTTTTAGCGGCAGCAAGATTCCGTCTATTTCTCCGGCGCAGGCAGAGCGAATAATCATGCCCAGATTTTGCGGGTTGTGAATGCCATCGAGGGCTAAAAGGCGGTAGTTCTTTTGCGCTGGTTCGGCGAGAAAGCTCTCATAGGTTTGGTAGCCTGCGAGGCGCAAATCTGCCGCTACACCCTGATCCTGGCTGGCATTTTTGGAAATTCGCGAGAGTGCATTGCGCTCGTGATAAACCACCTCTGCGCCCTTGGCTTTGGCTAGCGAAATTATTTCGTCGAGAATGGCTGCATTTTTATTGGAACTGGCCAGGTGTAAACGATAAATATTGACAGAGTTTTCCTGCAGGGCTTCAAGTACGGTTTTGCGGCCATAAACTGTCATTAGCGAATCAAAGAAGCGCTTTTTTTCAAGGTAGGCGGGAGAGTCCTGCGGAGTTTGTTTCATCGTAATCTATCAGTTAGTGCAAAGTTTTTTGTAAGCGGTTACCGCATTGCTCATACCCATGGCGAGCGCATCTACTGTCAGCGCGTGGCCTATGGATACTTCCAGCAAGGCCGGAACCTGGCGGAAGCGGCCCAGGTTATCCAGGTTCAGGTCGTGGCCGGCATTTAAGCCCAGGCCGATATTTTGTGCGTGAGCTGCAGCGTCATAATAACGTTTGAACAGTGCGTCCAGCTCTGCGCCCGGATGCTTGAAAGCTTCGGCGTAGGGGCCGGTATAAAGTTCTATGCGCTCAACACCCAGGTCGCGTGCCAGGCTGATTTGATCTAGGTCTGGATCCATAAATAAGCTTACGCGAACGCCCCAATCCTGCAGTTTTTTAATAATGGGGCGAAGAATATCGCTGGAGCGAGTGAGATCAAAACCGTGGTCGGAGGTGAGCTGATCATTGCTGTCAGGCACCAGGGTGCACTGCTCGGGGCGAGTAGCTTCGACTAGCGCAAGGAAGCCGGGAAAGTCGCCGATCTGTTCGGCAAATGGATTGCCTTCAATATTAAATTCTATGCCTGGGTGTGCGCTTACCAGTTCGCTAATCTGATAGACGTCCAGCGGGCGAATATGACGCTGATCAGGGCGTGGGTGAACTGTAAGGCCATCAGCGCCAGCCGCCAGGCAAATCTCACCGTGTTTGGCGACATCGGGAAAGTTGCCCGGACGAGAATTGCGGATTAAGGCAATTTTATTCAGATTTACGCTGAGGGCGGTTGCAGGTTTATTCATGGCTTGGATACCAGGGCATCTTTAATATTTTGATTGCTAAGCGCGCTAGCTGGCGAGGAAGATTCCTGCAGTGTGCCCTTAAGGCGTTCCGCTTTGAGAATACGCACGGCGTAATTGGGCGCTTCTGGAAACGCTTTAAACATGCCGCGCGGTTCTTTGGCAATTTTTTCGATGACATCCATACCTTCAATCACCTTGCCGAACACTGTGTAGCCGGGGCGGCGATCCGTGGCATCGAGCGCGGGGTTGGCCTGCAGGTTGATATAAAATTGTGAGGTGGCACTGTCCGGGTTGCTGTTGCGCGCCATGGCAACGGATTTGTAACTGTTGCTCAGGCCGTTGTTGGATTCATTTTTGATCGGCTTGTTGGTGGCTTTTTCATTAAAATCAAAAGTCATGCCCCCGCCCTGTACAACAAAGCCGGGGACTATGCGATGAAAAATAGTGCCGTCGTAAAACTGGCTGTCCACATAGGCTAAAAAGTTTTGTACCGTGATGGGTGCCTCTTTAGGGTAGAGCTCAATAACAAAGCTGCCCAAGTCAGTTTTCATCGCGACCCTGGGGTTTTCGGCCATGACAAATTGCGCTGCGAGGCTTACTGCTAGCGCGAGAAACAGACGAATGCGGGACATAAAATTTCTCTGCAAAATTGTTGCTAAATAGTTGCTAAATTAACGCCACTCGGACTTGCGCTTGCGTCGCCCCAGGCCTTGTAAAATAAACGAGAGAAGCACGCCGCCAAATATCAGCGCAGCGCCGTAAAGCCATTGCGTGTAGTTGTCGTTTTTGCGCAGCTGTTCGTTCTCTGCGGTTAAAACATCAACCCGCGTTTGCATTAACTGGTATTCCGTGTGTATACGCTTGTTGTCGTCCTGCAGGTTTACCGCAGTGGTGGCGGCCTGGCGCATATCTTCGGTATCGCTAAGCAGTTGTTGGTATTGCTGTTGTACCTGCTCCAACTGTTGTTTCAGTTCGGTGTTTTCACCTTGTAGCGCGAGCGCATTGCGGCTGGCTGTGGAGAGGTTGGCAAGGCGCAAAGCAGCCGTGGGCTTATCGCTTAAATTTTGACTACGTATCCACCCCTGGGTGCCTTCGCCGGTGATAACCAAAGACCAGAGATTGTTGTCAGTGCCCAGCTCTTCGCGTACCAAATCAACCTTGGTGCCGCTAACCAGCCCTCTTTGTAAAACACCGGACTTAGTGTCTTTATCGCTGTGTAAAGGGATGTAGACCACATCAGAGATATAGCGCTCTACCGCAGCTGCAAAAGGGCAGCTACAGGCAAAAAGTGTAACCCAGGCAAGCTTTGTGAGTTTCTTCACGTGAATTTCTCCAGCTTTATTAGACGTTATTTGATTAAGGGAAAACTTGCTTGAAGGGTTTGACCTGCACGCTGGCATAAACGCCAGCCTCCACATAGGGGTCAACATCTGCCCAGGCTTGCGCCTCTGCTAAAGAGCCAAATTCTGCAACTACCAGGCTGCCGGTGAAGCCGGCCTCTCCCGGGTCGTTGTTGTCAATTGCCGGGTGGGGGCCAGCCAATACCAGGCGTCCGGCATCTTTAAGCGCCTGCAGCCGGGCAAGATGCGCGGGGCGGGCGAGTTTACGTTTTTCCAGGCTGGCAGCGACATCTTCGCTGATTATGGCGTACAGCATAATAAGGCTCTTATTGTGAGTAATCGGATGAAATTTTAAAAATGGTTTGGCCGGGTTAGGTCGCTACTGGGGTTTTCGCTACGGTTTTTTTTCGCTACGTAGGTTCTTCGCTGCCATCGTTTACCACCTCTTCCATGGTCAGACCGGTCAGCACTTTAATGCTGCGGAATACATAAAAGAGGGTGCCGATTAAAATCAGTGTCATGGGTAGCGCGATCACCGGGTAACTCAGTGCGGTCATTTTACCTAATTCTTCGTTGAATGCTTCTGTGCCTGGGTCGCTAACCATAATCATTTTGGCGAGGACAAAATTTAACAGCGACGATAAGAAGAAGGAGCCGGCGATAAGCAGTGAGGCGTTGGTCAAAGTTCGTTCAAACAAGTTTTGCGTTTGGCGTTCCTGCAGCGCCTGACTGATTTTGCGCACCTTAAGTACTTTGTCGTTGTACAAAAAAGTTCTTACCAGTGGGAAGCGAGTTTTCATGGAGATAAGTGTTGCCAGGCCGAGCAGCCCGGGAATGGCCGCTTCCTTAATGGCGAAATAGCGTGTTGGCAAGTGCAGCAGGCTGATACCGCCGGTCAATAAAACGCTGACTATGCCCAGCGCAGAAAGAAAATTGAATTTGCGACAGAGGATAAAATCTCTGGCGCCATAACCCAGGGGGAAGGCGAGCGCGACAATTAAACCCAGTGTTGGCCCCAGGTACTTCTCACTGCTTAATTTGGTAAGTATCAGCGTGGGGATGACAATATTCATCAGCAGGTTGGCCAAAAAACTTTCCTTGTGCGGAGTTTTTGCACTCGGATCAGGGTTTTTTGGTGTCTCGGGTGAATTTTGAGCGGGTTTATCGGCTAACATGGTTTGCTTAATCTCTTTTCACAGTCATTTGCCTAAGTAAAAGCTCTGGCAGCTGTCATAGTTTTAGTTTGATGTTTATTTAGCCCGTTAATCCAGTTAATTCCCGGTTCCGGAAAATCGGTTTAGGACAGGTGGGATACGCAGGAGTTTTCCGTGATTTTTGATTTGCATAGTCATACCAATTATTCCGATGGTCGCTTGAGCCCGCGCGACCTGGTGATGCGCGCTCGTTCGTGCAATGTCGGGGTTTTGGCAGTGACGGATCACGATACCATAGCTGGTCTTGAGTTTGCACAAGAAGCTGCTCAGCAAGAGGGAATTCTGCTGGTTCCGGGCATAGAGTTTTCGTGTGCCTGGGCCAAGGTAAATGTTCATGTACTGGGCCTGTGTATCGACTTGGATTCGCCAGAGTTGCAGGCGGCAGTAAGGGCGCAGGAGAGTGCCCGCGTTGATCGCTCTGAGGCAATTGCACAGCGCCTGGCCAAGGCCGGGGTGCCCGGTGCCCT
>CBIMZH010000290.1:0-4446 GCA_966248255.1 uncultured Cellvibrio sp. | reverse complement strand
GTTATAAAGGCTGGATGCCCAAAAGCGCCCCGCCTTTCTCTGAGTGTAGCCCCGGCCACAGGGCCATGCTCAACTCAGGCAAAGTCAAAAGAGGAAATGTTTAGATCAAGTTTATCTATGGTTAGCTGGGTTTAGCGCAGAGAACTATTGGGCATTCCCTTGCCCGGCAAATTACAAAATTAGTAGTGAAGGCTTACATTTTTAGTGCCGTATTGATCGCGCAGACGCGAGAGCAATTCATCTTCCGGGCGAATACGCCAGGCATCCCCCAGACGCAATTGCGCCATGGCATCCGAGCGCTGGTAATTAATCACTACCGCACAGCGTGCTTCGCGTTGCGCAGAGCTGCGATAGGGGTCCAGAGCCTCACTTAGCTGTTGCACTACATTGTTAGGCAGCAAGCCAGACTCAAGCACTAGTGACAGTTCACGCGCTTTTTCCTGACGCACATCGGCCAGGGGGCGCACATTTTCAGCGCTCATTTTTAACATGCCCGAATAGTCATCAAAGCGCACCTGCCCGGTAATCACCAACAGGCCATCTTTCAGCAAAATATCGCGGGCATTGGTATAGGCTTCGGAGAAAAGCGTAATGTCCATGCGCGCGGTGCGATCATCCAAAGTAACAATCGCCATATTGTCACCGCGCTTGGTTTTGACTATGCGCTGGTTGATGATCAAACCGGCAATAGTTTGCGTGGATTTTTCCGGCTTTAAATTGGAAATGCGCGAAGTCACCAGGTGCGAAAGCTCGCCCTCGTACTCATCAATTGGGTGACCGGTTAGGTAGAGGCCGAGGGTTTCTTTTTCGTTATTGAGTCGCTCTTTAATGGTCCAACTGCGGGTACGATAAAATTCGCTGTAGACATCGCCGCGCGAAGTATCTGCGGCAATCACCTCGCCAAACAAATCCATCATGCCGGCATTGCTGTTGGCCGCTTCCTGCTCGGCGGTTTTAACCGCTTCGCCAATCGCGGCAAACATAATGGCGCGATCCTGATCGCGATTATATTCAGGCGTTTCGTAAGTGGGGCCAAGGCTGTCCGCTGCACCCGAGCGAATAATCGCTTCGAGCGCGCGCTTGTTAACCTTGCGCGCGTCCACCCGCGCGCAAAAATCAAATAGATCTTTGAAGGGGCCGCCCTCGCTGCGCGCGGCAATAATCGACTCCACCGGGCCTTCACCCAGGCCTTTAATCGCACCCAGGCCGTAAATAATGCGGCCAGCATCATCCACCGTAAAATGAAACTCGCCGGAGTTGACATCCGGCGGCATCAACTTGAGTTTCATCTGGCGGCACTCTTCAATGAAGGTTACCACCTTGTCGGTTTTATCCATGTCCGAAGACATAGTCGCCGCCATAAAGTGCGCGGGGTAATGGGCTTTCAGCCAGGCAGTTTGATAGGAGACTATCGCATAGGCCGCCGAGTGAGATTTGTTAAAACCGTAACCGGCGAATTTTTCCACCAGGTCAAAGATTTTCATCGCCAGCTCTGGGTCAACACCCTGCCCGGCCGCACCCTCGGCAAATACCGAGCGCTGTTTGGCCATCTCCTCCGGCTTCTTTTTACCCATGGCGCGGCGCAGCATGTCCGCACCGCCCAGGGTATAACCGGCGAGCACCTGGGCGATTTGCATTACCTGTTCCTGGTAAACAATTACGCCGTAGGTTGGCTCCAATACTGGTTTAAGCGTGGCGTGCTGGAATTTCGCATCCGGGTAGGCCACTTCCGCACGACCGTGCTTACGGTTAATAAAGTCGTCCACCATGCCCGATTCCAAAGGACCGGGGCGGAAGAGCGCTACCAGTGCGATAAGGTCTTCGATGTTATCCGGCTGCAGGCGCTTGATCAGGTCCTTCATACCACGGGATTCCAACTGGAATACCGCGGTCGTTTCCGCGCGTTTTAGCAGGGTAAAGGTTTTGGCATCATCAAGTGGAATGAGGCTGATATCGAGCGGCTCCTCACCTTTTTTGAGGCGCTGCTTGTCGATCATAATGCGCGCCCAATCGATAATGGTCAGGGTGCGCAAACCGAGGAAGTCGAACTTCACCAGGCCAGCCTCTTCCACATCACCTTTATCGAATTGGGTTACCAGGCCACTGCCGGTTTCATCGCAAAACAGCGGCGCAAAGTCAGTGAGTTTAGTAGGTGCAATCACCACGCCCCCGGCGTGCTTACCCACATTGCGGGTCAAGCCTTCCAGCTGCACCGCCATCTCCCAGATTTCCTGGGCATCGCCATCTATGGCTAAAAATTCTTTGAGCTGTGGTTCTTCTTCCAATGCCTGGGCGAGGGTCATGCCCGGTGTCGGCGGAATCAGTTTGGACAGTTTATCGGCCAGGCCGTAGGACTTGCCCTGCACCCGCGCCACGTCGCGCACCACCGCCTTGGCGGCCATGGTACCGAAGGTGATGATCTGACTTACCGCATCTCGCCCGTAGTTATCCGCCACATAGGAGATCACCTTGTCGCGGTTATCCATGCAAAAGTCGATATCAAAGTCGGGCATGGAAATCCGCTCTGGATTGAGGAAACGCTCGAACAGCAGGTCGTATTCCAGCGGGTCCAGGTCGGTAATTTTTAACGAATAAGCCACCAGTGAACCGGCACCCGAACCACGACCCGGGCCCACCGGAATATCGTGATCCTTCGCCCACTGGATAAAGTCCATTACGATGAGGAAGTAACCGGGAAAGCCCATCTGGATAATAATATCCAGTTCAAAGTTAATCCGGTCCTCGTAGACTTGGCGCCGCTCGGCGTAATCGGGCAGAGATTTATCGAGGATTTTTTCCAGCCGCCAATCGAGGCCCTCGTGGGAGATCTGGCGAAAAAATTCGCCTTCAGTCATGCCCTCAGGCACCGGGAACTCCGGCAAAAAGTATTTGCCCATTTGAATGGTGATGCTGCAGCGCTTGGCGATCTCGATGGTATTGGCAATTGCCTCAGGGATATCGCTAAACAGCTCAATCATTTCATCGGCGGAGCGCAAATACTGCTGATCGCTGTAGCGGCGCTCGCGACGCGGGTCGTCGAGGGTGCGCCCTTCGCCAATACAGACACGCGCCTCGTGCACTTCAAACTCACTGGCTTTAATAAAGCGCACATCGTTGGTGGCCACCACCGGGCACTGCATTTCATCCGCTAGCGCAACAGCCGCATGCAAATGGTTTTCGTCGTTCTCGCGGCCAGTGCGCTGCAGCTCCAAATAAAAGCGATTGGGGAACTCCTGCATCCAAGCCTGCAACAGCTCACGCGCCTGCGGCAGGCGACCGCCGAGCAGCGCCATACCCACATCGCCGTATTTCCCGCCAGAGAGCGCAATCACGCCCTCACTGTATTCTTTAATCCAGTCGCGCTGAATATAGGCCACGCCCTGCTGCTGGCCCTGACGCCAGGCGCGGGAAATCAATTCAATAATATTTTTATAGCCCTGGTTGTTCATCGCCAGCAGGGTAAGCAGAGTCGCCTTGCCTTCACCGTCGCTGCTCGCCACCCAAAAGTCACTACCGGCAATAGGCTTAACACCCGAACCCTGACAGGCTTTATAGAATTTAATCAGGCCGTAAAAGTTGGTTTGATCGGTAATGGCGCAGGCGGGCATTTCCAGCTCCACCAATTTTTTGGTGAGCGGCTTGATGCGCACCAGGCTGTCGCTGAGGGAAAACTCTGTGTGCAGGCGCAAATGGACAAAATTGGCAGCGGGCATTGGGGTTTTACCTCTCTAAAAATTTAACGGCTAAAACAGCGACATTTGTTCGAGTTTGGCTTTAATCGGGCCATAGGAGGTGCGATGAATCGGGGTGATACCCAGCTTGTCCAGCGCCGCCATATGCACCTGGGTCGGGTAGCCTTTGTGATCGGCAAAGCCATAGCCAGGGTAAACCTTATCCAGCGCAATCATTTCGCGGTCGCGGGTGACCTTGGCCAGAATTGATGCGGCACTTATCGCGGCCACGCGGCTATCGCCTTTAACTACTGCCTCTGCCGCGTAATTCCATTTGGGCAATTTATTGCCATCCACCAGCACATGCTCTGGCTGTATATGCAGTCCCTGCACGGCGCGGGTCATAGCCAAGAGGCTCGCCTGCAAAATATTTATTCGATCAATTTCAGCAACTGAGGCGCGAGCAATACACCAACTTTTGGCTTTGGCCTGAATCTCATCAAAGAGCAGGTCGCGTTTTTTTTCGCTGAGTTTTTTTGAGTCATCCAGCCCGGCAATAGGCTGCTCAGGGTCGAGAATAACTGCAGCGGCAACCACATCGCCCGCGAGCGGGCCGCGGCCCACTTCATCGCAACCGGCTAATAACAGACCTTGATAAACACTGATAAAAGGCTCAAGCACTTTAGGACTCCAGAAATTTTTAGCGCAAGTTATTGCTTAACCAACTGACCATCAACTGTGGTGCCTTTAATCAAATTAGCAATGGCCGCAGCGG
>CBIMZH010000289.1:0-4457 GCA_966248255.1 uncultured Cellvibrio sp. | reverse complement strand
GGCCTGTTTTTAGCCGGGCTGAATAGGGCTGTTTAAAGCGATGAGCTTAAAGCGATTAATAGGTAAGTTCCATGCATAATAAATTTATGCGGACCCCGGTTCGCTGGTATTTGCGCCTTAATGCTGTGTGGAAGCGACACTTTGGTGTGCCCCCTTTCAAAGATTCCAGTCAGGATATGCAGGCCTGGCTGGATACTCCCCTGGGTAAAGCTTTAGTTGCTGAAGAGCTGACGCAAATTAATGAGTCGCTCAGCTGTGTGTTTGGCTACTACCTGTTACAGCTCGGGGTGGACAGCAATTTGGACCTCTCCGAGCAAAGCCGCATCTCGCATAAATTTAGCCTTCACCCGCAAGTGGCTGGCACTGGTTCGCCGGGCGCTTTAGCTGACTTTAATCACTTGCCTTTGGCGACAGAGTCGATAGATGCGGTGATATTGCATCACGCCCTGGATTTCAGTCAGACCCCCCACCATTTGTTGCGGGAAGCGACCAGGGTCATTATACCGCGCGGTCACTTGGTCATCATCGGCTTTAATCCGCTCAGCTTGTGGGGCGCCTGCAGTTATCTGGCCAGGTTTTTTACCAAGCGACCCAGGTGGCGCAACCAATATTTACGCTTGGGGCGTTTAATGGATTGGCTGTCTCTGGTGGACCTGGAGCCGGTACAGGTAAGTCAGGGTTTTTATCGCCCGCCATTGGCTTACCCCAAGGCCATTAAACATTTGCATTGGATGGAGTCCTGGGGTAAAAGGTGGCGCCTGCCCTGGGGTGGCTTTTACCTGATTGTGGCGCGCAAAGATCACCTGGCGATGACACCGCTTAAACCTGAATGGCAAGCAGCTCCGCCGCTAGGTGGCCTGAGCGTTACCCGAATACTGGGCAAAACCCCCGAAGCTGCCGCCCCCAGGCAGCCCTCTAGAGTCCATCAACAAGGCCATGCGGCCACGAAACAAGAAGCGAAACACACGGTTGAAAAGCGTAGAAATCTTCACTGACGGCGCCTGTAAAGGCAACCCTGGCCCGGGTGGATGGGGCGCCTTGCTCAGATATGGCGGCCTGGAAAAATCGCTATACGGTGGCGAGGCCAATACCACCAATAATCGTATGGAGTTACTGGCAGCAATCTCTGGCTTGGCAGCTTTGCGCGAGCCCTGCGAGGTGCGCATTACGACTGACTCCCAGTATGTGCGCAAGGGGATTACCGAGTGGATGCCCGGCTGGAAGCGCAACGGTTGGCGCACGGCGGCCAAGGCGCCAGTAAAAAATGCAGATTTGTGGCAGCGCCTGGATGAATTAAATCAACAGCACCAGGTGACCTGGATGTGGGTTAAAGGCCACAGCGGACATCGCGAGAATGAGCTGGCCGATGCGCTGGCCAATCGCGGCATTGAAGACCTGGCTCGCAAATAAATTGTTTAGATAAGTAGCAATCCCTATGCGTCAAATCGTTCTCGATACCGAAACAACGGGCCTGGAGACATCTCAGGGCCACAAAATCATTGAAATTGGTTGTGTTGAGCTATTTAACCGCCGTTTGACCCGGCGCCATTATCACCAGTACATAAACCCGCAGCGCGAGGTGGATGCAGGTGCTTTGGCGGTTCACGGCATCAGTAACGCCATGCTTGATGACAAGCCGGTATTTGCGCGCATTGCGCGGGATTTTCTCGAATTTATCGGCGACGCAGAATTGATCATTCACAACGCGGCCTTTGACATCGGCTTCCTCGACTATGAGTTGAATCAGGTTTATCCCGGTTTTGGCAGCCTTAGGAACAGATGCTCGGTGATTGATACCCTGCTTTTGGCCAGAGCCAAGCACCCGGGTCAAAAAAACAATCTGGATGCTCTGTGTAAGCGTTATGACGTAGACAACTCCCAGCGCGATCTCCACGGCGCCTTGCTTGACTCGGAGATCCTGGCCGATGTTTACCTGGCCATGACCGGTGGCCAGACCAGTCTGTCGCTGAGCAGTGGCGCCCAGAACAAAGAGTCTTCTGGCGCAGACGCCAGCGCCATTCGTCGCTTGGGGGCAGGGCGCCGACCGCTCCCGGTGGTACTCGCCAGTGCTGAGGAAATGCAGGTGCACGAGGAAAAACTGGCCGCTATCGCCAAGTCCAGCGGAGATAACTGTATTTGGCTAAAGCCCTGATTAGTGTGGCATTTGGGAAATATTTGGCATTCCCGACATCTAAAACCCGCTGTCGAGGTGAAATATTGGCAAACTTGGTATAGAGTCATCCCAAGGTGCTTTAGCTTGGTGAATGCCTTTGTTATCAGTCGCTTAGCAGTTAAAGCTCAAGAATATTAAAAGGCTGGGTCGGCCTAAATTACGGGATTGGCAGTCCCCACAACTCAGGATGTTACCGTGAGCACGACAGAATCTCTGAATCTCGCCTCTCTTAAAATGGTGCACGACGAGCTGGTTGCCACTATTGAGCAGTCAGCTGTTCGTCTGGAGCAGTTCGCGCAGGATCGCAATAATGGCGAGCTTCTCCAAAACTGCATTGACGGCATAAAGCAGATTCGCGGCACCCTGAGCCTGATTCAATTGCGCGGTGTCGATCTGCTCGCAGAGGAACTGGTAACCCAAATTACCGACATCCCCCTGGGGGATGACCCTGAAACCAATAAAAAGCTTGAGGTGTTAACCGCGAGCTTTTTTATTTTGCCTCGCTACCTGGAATACTGCGCACAAACTTCGCGCAGCATGGCAGTACTGTTAATTCCCTACATCAATGAGCTGCGCCAGATGCGCAAAGCGCCGCTGCTGCCAGAGAGCCACTATTTTGCCTATACCCCGGTAGCGCCCAATCGCCGTCAAAGCGAAGAGCCCTCCGCCTGGAGCCAGGAGACAGCAGCACTCGTGCGTCGTTTACGCCATATGTATCAGATGGCGCTACTCAATATCCTTAAAAATGTGCAAGTCAAAGCCTCGATGGCAATGATGATTCGCGCTCTGGAGCGGCTGGAGTCAGCGGCGGCTGGCGCCAATTTGAGCAACCTCTGGTGGTTGAGCGGGGCGACCCTGGCGGCCATCGCCGAAAAAGGCATGACACTCAGTAAAAGTCGCAAGCTGCTGTTGAGCACCCTGGATCGCGAAATAAAACGTTTTCAATTTGAAGGCGATAAAGTCCTGGAGCGGGAAATTGATTCAGGGCTGCAAAAAGAATTGCTCTATCTGCTGGCGCTATCCCACTCGGGTTTGGAGAAATCCCAAGCAGTATTAATTGCTTTTGGTGTTTCACCACTCAGTTACAGCGAAGCTGAACTGGTTCGTGAAATGGAGTTTCTTAAAGGCCCCAGCGCCAATACCATTCAATCCATGGTTACTGTGCTGCGCGATGAGTTGCACAGCACTAAAAATATTTTGGAGCGCGCCTCCCAGGGTGGGGCAGAGCTACTCAACGATTCCCCCGAGCTGCTTGAAACCCTGAAAAAGATCGCAGACATTCTAAAAGTGGTCGGCCTGGTTTCGCCAAGTAATAGTCTCAACGTAGAAATCGAGAAAATTGCCCGCTGGCAAGCGACTAATGCGGCAATTAGCCCCGAGGAAATGCTGCAGGTAGCGGATACGCTGCTCTACGTTGAAAGCACTATTGCCGGTCTGGGCAAAGCCAATCTGTCCGATGAAAAAGTCGCGCAAATTAATGCGCTCTCCCGCGACGCAGCCATGTCTAACAACCAGTTGGCTGAAGCAGAAAAAATTGTAATCGATGAAGCCGAAGCCGGCATGGTACTGGTTAAGCGCGCACTCTCATCATTTGCCGAATCCAACTACGACAAAGGCCATATTCATAACATAGTCGGCACCTTGGACTCAGTGCGCGGCGGTATGTTTGTGCTGGGTTTACCCAGAGCGGCCAAGGTACTGGCTGGCTGCATAAGTTTTGTTGACGAGCAGCTACTGCAAAATGAACAGCACCCAGCGGTAAAGCATTTGTTGGAAACCTTTGCCGATGCGATTATCAGCCTCGAATACTATTTAGATGCAATCAAAATGGATAAGCAGGCCGACACATCTGTACTACAAATTGCCGAAGAGAGCCTTCAGGCGCTGGGGTATGGCGTTTGATCGCAGAGTTTGAATGGGTCTCTGCCAGTTTTGAGTTTGGCGATAGACAGCCACAGGCTATAAGTCGCTGTCAGTATTTGTTGGTGAATCAGGCCAATGGCGTTTGCAGCCAGCTCTTGTGCAGTCAGGATGGGCTCTTAGGGTTTGTCGATGAGGCAATATTGGCGCAACTCAAAAGCAGCTGCACAATTGTTGCCGATGAGTATTTGGGGCTTGCGGGTGACTGCGCTTTTCGTGTGTTAATTGTCAAGGATGCTGCCGCGCCAGCTGGCTGGATTTGGGCGGGGCTTCGCAACCAGCTTAACCAGCTCCCCGCAACACTCTTTGCTCTGGGGGGGCGAGCTTTGCAAATCGCTCAGTGGCTGGCCGATCACCAATTTTG
>CBIMZH010000288.1:0-4467 GCA_966248255.1 uncultured Cellvibrio sp. | reverse complement strand
GATACCAAACACAGCCTCATCCGGCTGCACAATATTAAACAGCTTGGTGACTACTGTTGTCACGCCCTCGAAGTGGCCGGGGCGACTGGCACCGCAGAGCACATCGGTCATGGTCGGCACTATCACGCGAGTCTGCTCGGCCATACCATTGGGGTAAATCTCTTTCTCGTCCGGGCAAAACAGGAAGTTACAGCCTACAGACTCCAGCTTGGCTGTATCTGCCGCCAGGGTGCGCGGGTATCTGTCCCAGTCCTCATTTAAACCAAATTGCAGAGGGTTGACGAAGATACTGGTAACTACCACATCATTGCTGGCCTGGGCGATTTTCACCAGCTCCAGGTGAGCACTGTGCAGGTTGCCCATAGTGGGCACAAAACCTATGCGCTTACCGGCGCGACGCTCGGCCGCCAGGGCTTCGCGCAGTGAACTGATGTGATGGAAAACCTGCATCTATAGACCTCTGAAACGCCCGAAAAGTGCATCTGGGCTCGGGCGCGCGATAATACACGCTTAGCGGCGGGAAGTATATTTTATGAACAAAAAATAACCAATTAAATGAGGGATTTAAGCGCAAGCCAAGAGCGGCCGAAGCAGACCTAGGTGCGCGAGGCGGGATCGGGGGATAGGCGCAAAACAGAGTCGCCCAATTTCATAAGTCCACCCTGAATAATCTTGGCGCAGAGGCCGCCATAGCCAAACATGGCGGCGGCGCCACCCGGGCCCAGGGCCTCATCCATACGCGAGCAGGGGTGCGCCAGGGCGGAGGTTTCCAGAATCACCTCGCCTATTTGTAGCCGCTGATAGCGCAGCAGATTCATATTCATCCCGGAGATGACCAGATTGCGGCGCAGCAGTGCCGGATCTATATGGGCATGGCCAGTGTGGCGACAGATGGATTCAATATATTCGCGGCTTATCAGGGTAACTTGACGACCAGAACCGGGGGTTTTCAGGCTGCGGTGATCGCCCGCCAAGCCCAGATTGACCAGGGCCTCAGCCGCATCTACCACCAACATCTCACCGCGCCTTTCGCTGCGCAGACCAATCCACTCCAACTTGCCCGGCGCCATAGCGGCGCAGAGTTTATCGAGCAACTTGGCCTGGGCATTCATCAGTACTGATCCTGATGATTCTGGAAGTACTCTGGCGCCAGGTTGTCAAAGCGGGTGTACTTACCCACAAAGGCGGCGCGGCTGGTACCAATTTCACCATTACGCTGCTTGCCGATAATCAGCTCGGCTATGCCTTTGTCGGGACTGTCCTGGTTGTAGTACTCATCGCGGTAGATAAACAGGATCACGTCGGCGTCCTGCTCGATGGCGCCCGATTCCCGCAAGTCCGAGTTCATAGGGCGCTTGTTGGGGCGCTGCTCCACACCGCGGTTAAGCTGCGACAGAGCGATCATGGGGCAGTCGAATTCTTTGGCTATACCCTTAAGCGAGCGCGAGATCTCGGAGATCTCCTGGGTACGCCCCTCGCTGGCGCCAGCCACAGTCATCAGCTGCAAATAGTCGACCAGGATCATGCCTGGGTTGCCGTGCTCACGAGCAATACGGCGCACGCGGGCGCGCAATTCCTGGGGGTTAAGTCCGGGAGTGTCATCGATAAACAGCAACTTGTCTTTAAGCTTGGCCACTGCCGAGGACAGCTTGGGCCAATCCTCTTCGGTGAGCTTACCGTTACGCATATTGCCCTGATCGATACGGCCGACCGAGGACATCATACGCATCACCATAGCGTTGGAGGGCATCTCCATACTGAACACCAGCACCGGACGCGGCTGGTGGAACACCGCCGCCTCCACAAAGTTAAGTGCCAGGGCGGTTTTACCCATAGATGGACGCGCAGCGAGAATAATCAGTTCGCCCGGCTGCCAACCGGAGGTGCGCTTATCCAGGTCATCAATGCCCGTGGGCACCCCGGTAACATCGCTGCCGGCGCGGAAGAGCTCGTCGATCTTCTGCACCGCTTCTTTCAATATATCGTTTACTCCAACCAGGCCGCCCTCTTTGGGGCGATCCTCGGCGATCTCGGCAACGCGTTTTTCGGCCAGCTGGAGCAGATCATCCGAATCCAGCCCCGAGGGGTTCATACTGGTTTTGCTGATTTCCTGGGCGGCATCAATCAGCTGGCGCAGCGTGGAGCGCTCGCGCACGATTTTGGCGTAGGCAACTATGTTGGCCGCACTTGGGGTGTTATTGGCCATCTCCACCAAATAACCCAGGCCGCCAACCCGCTCCAGCTCATTGTGCTTGTGCAGTTCTTCGGAGAGAGTAATTACGTCGAGCGGCTCGCCGGCTTCCTGCAGGTTTTGCATCATGCGGAAAATAACGCGGTGATCCTGGCGATAGAAGTCGCCTTCGGAAAGCACTTCCAACACCGCATCCAGACGCTTGTTATCCAGCATCAAACCACCCAGCACCGACTGCTCCGCCTCTATCGAGTGGGGCAGATGGTCAGCGGCCAGGGTCTCGGCCAAATGGGCCTCAAAAGTCTCTTCGGACATCATTGCTTATTGTCACTCATTCCGGTTACAGCGCGGCCTCCAACGGAAAAGCCCGCAAGGCCTTGGAAATCACTTTGGATAAATTCCTATTGGTCGGGCGAATTTATGCAGAGTGACTCTTGATGTACCCCAAAAGAAAACGGGCACTATCGCCGCCCCTGGGGGTATCGATAGTGCCCGATTTCATCAAGCTTGTCAGCGCCAAGCTGCAGAGTTCCGCAGGGGATTACTCGGCAACAACAGCAACCTTAACAGCTTGGATAACTTCAGAGTGAAGCTGAACGTCGATCTCGAATTGACCAACTTCGCGAATCACACCTTCTGGCAAGCGAACTTCAGCTTTAGCTACAGCAACGCCAGCGGCGGTGATAGCTTCAGCGATGTCACGGGTGCCAACAGAACCGAACAGACGGCCTTCGTCACCAGCAACAGCAGCAATGGTAACTTCCAGAGCAGCCAGTTTCTCAGCACGGGCATTTGCTTCAGCCAGTTTGGCGTTAGCAGCAGCTTCCAGCTCAGCGCGACGGGCTTCAAAGTCAGCCAGGTTTTTAGCAGTAGCAGCTACAGCCTTGCCTTGTGGCAGCAGGTAGTTGCGACCAAAGCCAGACTTAACGGTAACCTTGTCACCGATCTTGCCCAACTTACCTACTTTCTCGAGCAGAATAACTTCCATCTCGTTTACCCCTCTTACTCGTGGCTATCGGTGTATGGAATCAAAGCCAGGTAACGAGCGCGCTTGATGGCAGTAGCCAGCTGACGCTGATATTTGGCTTTGGTGCCGGTGATACGGCTAGGAACGATTTTGCCAGTTTCGGTGATATAGGCTTTCAGGGTTTCGATATCTTTGTAATCGATACGCTTGGTGCCTTCAGCGGTAAAACGGCAGAACTTACGACGACGGAAAAAACGTGCCATGGTTATACCTCCTGCTCTTCTTCAAAATCATCAGAATCAGCGCCTTCTTCGGCTTCTTCTGCTTCGGCATCATCACGACGTTCAGCGCGAGCTGGGCGAGCTTTACGCTCACGGCCTTCTTTCTCGGCCTTCATGATGAAAGATTCTTCGGCAACAGCAGCATCTTCACGGATAACCAGGCTGCGCAGAACAGCGTCGTTATAACGGAAGTTGGTGTTCAGTTCTTCCAAAGCAGCTTCAGAACACTCTACGTTCAGCAGAACATAGTGAGCCTTGTGCACTTTGTTGATGGTGTAGGCCAGTTGACGACGGCCCCAGTCTTCGAAACGGTGAACTTGACCACCGTCTGCTTTAACAGTAGAGGTGTAACGCTCTACCATGGCAGGTACTTGTTCGCTCTGATCCGGGTGGATCATAACTACGATTTCGTAATGACGCATATAAGCTCCTTACGGGTTAAAGTCTCCCGCGAAATGCCCGGGGGCATGCAGTGAGACAAGGAGAGCCGGATTACAGCCTGCTAGGCAGGTTACCCACCGGCAAGTTTGGGGTGCGGCATTCTACGGATATGCCGCCATTTATGCAATATGCGCCGATCGCTACCGGGAAACACCGTTAACAGTCAAACATCCGCCTTTCCCGCCTGCCTGGATCTGCTGCACAAACGCGAACAGAGAATCAAACTTGTCGCCCAGTTCATCTACACTGAGGGAAGCCAACACGAGACTCGCCATGCAATCCCTGAAATTATCGGAACTTATTAGTTCGCTCAGCTACGCGCTTGATATAACCGAGGGGCAGCCAGAGGGGCATTGTATTCGCTGCTGCTGGATTGGCATGAATATCGGCCAACAGCTGGGCCTTGCCGATAACCGCCTGTGGGAGCTTTATTACGTGCTGCTGCTAAAGGACCTAGGCTGCAGCAGCAACGCCTCGCGCATTTGCGAACTCTACCTTACTGACGATCTCAGCTTTAAACGCAATTTTAAATGGGTCGATGGCAGCCTGCCGCAGGTACTGCGCTTTGTTTTGCGCCACACGGGCAC
>CBIMZH010000287.1:0-4469 GCA_966248255.1 uncultured Cellvibrio sp. | reverse complement strand
GCCTTAGGGCCCTTTTTTATTATCTGGGATGTATCCAACCAGATTTTTTAATGATTGGCGTTACTGCTCACTTCAATTAAGTCCACCAACACTCGCTCTACCCGGCTTCCGCCTATGCCTATGCGCATTTCCGCCGAAAGCCCTGCCAGCGTAGTGCTTGCCTGGGCAAAATTTCCCTGCACAAAATCACTGAGCGCCGACACCAGTGCAAGAGACAATTGGCGATTCGCGCCTGCAGGTTTTCCGGCTATGACGTCGGCACATTTTTTTAATCCAGCTAGATCTTCAGCTGAGGCGTAAAGCCCGGCCACATGAAGCGCAACAAAGGGATGGTCGAGCATGCCCCATAGGCGCTCAATATGCTGTTGCGTAGCTTCAGTTAAAGGGCAAGCCTGGCCACTGGTTAAATAATCCCGCAGCAAAAAACCGCCGCAGTCGGCCAGGGTTAAAATCGGCCCGCAGGTTGTGGCCCCTGGCGCGCAGTAAGCCTGATAGCGCGACACAGCTTTATCGCGCTTACCCAGTTGCCATTCTGATAAAGCCAGATGCCATTGCACATGGCCATACATTTGCCCCTGACGCGCGCCATCACCATAAATTGCCAGCCAATCCGTTAAGACCTGGGCTGATTCTTCGGTCGCGCCCTCGTCGTGCAGCATATGCGCCAAGCCGTGAATGCTGTAGAGAGACTGCGGCCGCATGCGCAAGGCTTTTTCCAATAGAACTCTGGCGCGCGCATACTGCCCAGCCTCACTGGCTGCAAAACCCAGGCGCGCCAAAAACGCCCAATCCTCTTGCAGCGCTGGCGCTACAGATTCAAACAAAGCTAAAACATTGTGCAGTTTTTGTGGGCCATCAAAAAAGAACATTTTGCCCGCAAGGCTGGATATCACTAAAAGATCAGCGGGGGCCTGGGCGATATAGGCAAGAGCATGTTCACGGGTCTCAGCAAACTGATCCATCACCCCCAAAAGCACAGCAATGTGTTCACGCTCCCAGGTGCAACTGGTTGCAGCTAACTGCAGCGCTTTATTTTTGAATTCCTGCGCATTTTGCTCGCCCAGATCCTGAGCAACAAAATAGCGCGCCGCAGCAGCCATGGCGAATTGCTTATCCAGCTCAAGCGCCTGATCCAGCATCTGCCCTGCCCCGGATTCAGAGGCGAGAATAGTGTCTATCGCCTGGCAATATAAATTGGCGGCCGCTGCGGATTGGGTTGAAAGGGGGTTGCCTGTGCGCGTATCGAACATAGGAACTCCAGAAAAAATTAATAGCGAGCGGAGCCAAGCTAAAGCTTAGGCCAAAACGACACTCGGCAATTTCGTCACTGCTGAGCGTCGTCAAAAGCAGGCTTAGGTTAAGCCTTGCTGGCCAGATATTTTTCCAAACGGCCCATGGTGGACGCGTGCCCTGGAATACCGTATTGCGCGGTGATATCGCGCTGCTCCTGGGTGCGGAAAGTCATCAGAGTTTCAATGCGGGTTTTATCGCCCAGGTCGATAAACTTCACGTCCACTTGAAAGCTTTTTTCATCGCCCTGATGGGCGCCGTGCTCATAGGCCAGATGCGCGGGAGCCTGCACAGTTTGATAGGAAATATAGTTGGGATAATCAGTGCCATCGGCGCCGTGCATGGTTAAATGCCAATAACCGCCGGAGCTAAAGTCGCGCGAGTGACTGGTGATAGTGAAACCTTCCGGCCCCCACCAGTTGCCAACTTGCTGTTCGTCTGCCCAGGCCTGCCACACCAATTCGCGCGGGGCGTTAAAGGTGCGCGCAAAGCGAATACTGGTTGCAGTGGGGAAACTCGCTTGGTCCAGGCCAGATACATCGGCGATATATTTTTGCAGATTATCAAACATGCCACCAAAGCCGCCGCTCATGCTGTCGCGCGCCTGATCAAAGGTTGCATTGCCCTCATCGTCCGATTGGTAAGGCAACCAGGTAACAGTCACCAGAGTGCCATCGCCATCATCTTCAAAACTGGTAGTCGCCAACATCTCCTTGGGCCAGGTGGGCGCCATGGGGTGAGCGGTAATGCCGCCCTCGGCGTTAGAAAAACTTTGAATGTGCACTATGCGCTCCTGCGGGCTGATCTCCTGGTAAATCTGACGCCCCCACATCTCTACATCCACCGGCACCACTATGCAGTAGTGGTTCATGCCACCGGCAAAAAAATTCATCTCAAACTTTTTAACCTGAGTACCCGCAGGGCCAAACCATTGGCTGATGTGCTCTGGCTTGGTGTGCACCTCCCAGACTAGCGAACGAGGGGCATTAAAACGGCGCGAATAGCTGAAAGGCTTAACGATGATCATGATGACTCCTTGTTTGAATTAGGTGAGTTTTGCACTGAATCTGAAGTCGCCTGGCTGGTCGCTGACGACTGATGTTTTTGCAACTCCTGCAATTGTTGTAAGTAGGCATCCAGGCGATCAAAGCGCGCCTCCCACTCTTTGCGATGCTCTTCCAGCCAATCCACCGCCTGCTTAAGCGGTTCGACCTTAAGGCTGCAGGGACGAAACTGGGCTTTGCGGCCGCGCTCTATTAGCCCTGCCCCCTCCAACACTTTTAAGTGTTTGGATATGGCGGGCATGGTCATGGCAAAAGGCTGGGCCAACTCCTGCACCGAGGCTTCACCTTCACTTAAACGACTGAGAATGGCACGCCTTGTAGGGTCGGCCAGGGCGCCGAAAGTCGCACTGAGTTGATCTAATGCCATAGTTATTGCCCAAAATCTCTACTTACACACTATTTAACCAATAGGTTATTTAACCTTTTGGTAAATTACAAGCCTATAGATCAAATTGCAAGCAGTTTTGGACTTGCAGCAAGAAGAATTCTCTTCCACATTAGTCGCCAGCCTGTGTTAGCCCCGCTTTTTTGCGTCAGTAATGTTTTTTGCGACAGCCGCACTTTTGTGACAACACTAATAAGGAAAAACCCATGAAACTGATCGGTATGCTCGATTCCCCCTATGTGCGCCGCACCGCCATTAGTCTGGAGTTTCTCGGCGTTGCCTTTGAACACCAGGCGCTTTCCGTGTTTACAACCTTTGCCCAGTTCCAGCAGATAAACCCGGTAGTTAAGGCCCCCAGCCTGGTTTGCGATAACGGCGAGGTGCTGATGGATTCGAGCTTGATTATCCAATTTGCCGAAACTGCACTAAGTAAAAACAAAAGCCTCTGGGCCAAGGATGCGCAATTGCTGCAGCATCAAACCCGGGCACTAAGCCTGGCGCTAGCCGCTTGCGATAAAGGCGTGCAGTGGGTGTATGAGCGCAACCTGCGCCCTCAGGACGCGCAGTTCGGCCCCTGGCTGGAGCGAGTGGAGGGACAGATAAAAGCGGCCTTTTGTGGCCTGGAAAAGCAACTGGAAAAATACCCACAATTACTGGCTGTGCCGGCAAGTCACGCCTGCATTATGGCGGCCATTGCCTGGCAATTTGCCCAGGCGATGTTTCCCGCCCTGTTAATGCACGGCAACTACCCGGTGCTGCAACAGCTTGCCGAACAGATGGAAGCGAGCGCGCAATTTAAAAAATATCCACCCAGCGGGCCAGGTGTGCCCTCGCCTTAATTCAGCACACAAAATTGCAGGCAAAAAAACGGCACCCGAAAGTGCCGTTTTTTTGCGCTGTTTTAAATAGCGCGTTTTTTTAACTATGCAGATTAATTTCTAAAATCTGGCAGCTCATCCAGCGTAATCACCAGGTCATGGTTGTATACGTGGAACTTGTGCGCATTGGTGTTGTAGTACTCGCCAGTCCAGAAGTTGCTGGAGCTGGTCACACCTTCAGCGGTATCCACATCATTCCACACCATAAAGTACAGCCACCAGGCGCCATCGGCTTGCATCAGATCCGGGTCGGGAATATTGCTGTTCTCACTCAGTGCCGTCAGCTTGGATTGCAGCGGGAAGGACTTGGTGAGGTTGTAGGCAGAAATCTGCGACTCGTAATTTTGCGCGCCGTCGTAAATATCGGTACTGACGATATCCACATAGTCGTTACCTGGATACCAGGCTGCGCTTTGACCGTTCCAAATCCAGATGAGGTTATTCAAACCATAGTAATTGGTCAGACGGTCGTAGAGGTGACGCCAGAGCACCACTTGAGCGTAAGCCGGTGGCACGCCATCGGTGCGATCGCTGCGACCCCACCAGAACCAGCCGCCAGAGGCTTCGTGCAGTGGCCGCCAGAGCACAGTCACACCAGCATCCTGCAGCTTTTTCAGCTCGGCGGCGATAAGCGCGATATTGGCCTTGATATGGGTATAGCTGGCACTGGTGGTATCCAGCTGACCATTAACAATCGGGATTTTGAACGAGGTTTTTTCGCTGTAGAACTCACCGACAGTGCCGCTCGCTGCATCGGGATCGCGCCAGTGCCAGTTAAAGGTTACCAGGCCGCCGCGATTCCACTGGGCTACAGCCTCTTCGGTTTGGGTAATGCCGGAGATGCCATTCCAA
>CBIMZH010000286.1:0-4480 GCA_966248255.1 uncultured Cellvibrio sp. | reverse complement strand
AGTCACTCTGATTCAGCCGCTGCCCTATAGCTATTTGCGCAAGGTGCAAATGCTGGAGGGGGTGGAGTCGGCCACACTGGCCAATTGGTTTGGGGGCTACTATCAGGACCCCAAAAACCAATTTCCCCAGTTCCCGGTGGAGGCGGAAAATTATTTTGCCATCTACCAGGATTTATACAGCCTGCCCGATGAGCAGCTTAAAGCCTGGCAGGCGGATCAAGTGGGGGTGGTGATTGGCCGCGCTTTAGCCAATAAATTCCACTGGGCCATAGGTGATCGCATACCGCTGATTGGCATGTTCCCGCGCGAGGGGGGCAGCACCACCTGGGAGTTTGTGGTGGAGGGCATTTACGACACCAAAGACAAGCGCGCCGACACTAACGCCATGCTGATGCACTACAAGTATTTTGACGAGGCGCGCCAATATGGCAAGGGCACCATTGGCTGGCTGATTATTAAAGTAAAAGACCCGGCCCAGTCGGAACAGGTGGCCCAGGCGGTAGATGCACTTTTTGCCAACTCCTCGGCGGAAACCAAAACCTCCAGCGAAAAAGATTTCGCCAAATCCTTTGCCAAACAATTTGCCGATATAGGCTTAATTACCACGCTGATTTTAGGTGCGGTGTTTTTCACCATGCTGCTGGTGGCGGGCAATACCATGGCGCAAAGTTTTCGCGAGCGTATTCCCGAATTGGCGATATTAAAAACCCTGGGCTTTTCCGACCGCGCGGTCATGCTGTTGGTGTTGGCCGAGGCGGTGTTAATTTCCCTGATCGGCGGCCTTGCCGGATTACTGCTGGCCAAGATTTTTGTTAATGGTGCCGCCGAAGCCTTTGCTGCGAATTTACCCGGCTTGAATATGTCCTCCCTGGTCATGGCTACCGGCCTGGGCTTGATGCTGGTATTTGGATTACTCACCGGCATAATACCCGCGCTGCAAGGGCTGCGCTTAAATATTGTGACTGCACTGCGGAGGCGCTAATTATGTTGATCAATGCATTAACGCAAATCTGGATAGTCACTCTGATGAACCTGCGCAACTTGCCCCAGCGTTTAGGCAGTTCCTCGGTGGCAATTTTTGGCGTTGCCTGTGTGGTGGGCGTGTTTACAGCGGTGCTGTCCATGGCCAGCGGTTTTCAGCGCACCATGACCAACGCTGGCGCTGAGGATACGCTGGTATTGATGCGCGCCGGCGCCAACTCGGAAATGAGCAGTGGCCTGGGTTATGACCAGGCGCAGTTAATTGCCAATATTCCCGGCATCGCCAAGCGCGATGGCAAACCGCTCAGCTCGCCTGAATTGTTTGTGGTGGTGGATGTGCCTAAACGCACGACCGACAGCTCTGCCAATGTGCCTCTGCGCGGGGTGGAGCCAGTCGCGTTTGAGCTGCGCGATAAATTTAAAATTCTCGCCGGGCGCAATTTCGAGCCGGGTAAAAATGAATTGATTGTCGGCCGCGGTGCGCAAAAGCAATTTGCCAATCTGGAGGTGGGCAGCAGCGTAAAATTCGGCAGCACCGAATGGCAGGTAGTGGGGGTGTTTAGCGATGGCGGCGGCCTGGCTGAATCTGAGCTTTGGTGCGATGCCAAAATTTTGCAAAACGCTTACCGGCGCGGCAACAGCTATCAAACAGTGCGGGTCAAGCTCGCCGATAAAAATGGCTTGGCAGATTTTAAAGCCGCAGTGGCAGCAGACCCCAAATTTAATTTGGATGTGCAGCGCGAAACTGATTACTTGGCTGCTCAGTCAGAGCCGCTCAGTAAATTTATTAAAATTGTCGGCTATCCGCTGGCACTCTTGATGGCGCTGGGTGCAACCTTTGGTGCAATTAACACCATGTACACCTCAGTCTCCACCCGTACCCGTGAAATTGCCACTTTGCGCGCGCTGGGTTTTGGCGCCTTTCCGGTGGCGCTTTCCACCCTGGTGGAGTCGCTGGTGCTGTCGCTTTTGGGCGGGGTGCTGGGCGGGCTGCTCGCCTATCTGGTGTTTAACGGCTACACGGTGTCCACGCTCAACTTTGCCAGCTTCAGTCAGGTGGTATTTGATTTTGCAGTAACGCCAGAGCTGCTGCTGCAGGGGATTATTTTTGCCGCTTTTATCGGTGCAATTGGCGGTATATTTCCCGCTTGGCGCGCGGCGCGCTTGCCTGTGGCCAGCGCCTTGCGGGAAGTTTAATGCGCGTTCAGCAAATCCAAATCCCGCTTAAATAAACGCCTCGCCCAAACAAAAAAGCCTCGCACTGCGAGGCTTTTTTGCGTTAAGGCAGAGTGCTTATTGCAACTGCTCCAGCAGGAACTGGCGCAGATGATCGCTATAGTCCATATCCCGGCCAATCAGGCTGCTAAGTTTGCGCGCAGATTCGTTCGACTGCAGTACTTGCACTTTGGCGCCCAGAGTTTGCGCCTGTGCAGCATAGGCCTGGACCCGGGCGCAGCTGTTGTCGCTGCGGCTGGAGCAGACCGCCAGGCTGGGCACGGCGGCCGGGCTTAATTGGTGTTGTGGCGAGGCCGCCAGCCAGTCGCTGGCCTGGGCAAAAACCTGATCCAGCAAGCGGTCGTGTTTGGCATTCATCAGTGCCGGTAGGTCCAGCAGTGGGGCATCCAGCAACAGGCTGGCGCGCCAGGGTAATAGCTCGCCGTAGCCCTTGGCGCTGAGCAGTGCGAGCAGATGGGCGCCAGACTCAGCGCCTATTAGCGCCAGGCGCTGGCTATCGCCACCCCAGAGGCCAATGCGCTTTTGCACATAGCTGATGGCAGTGGCCAGCTCCGCCGCCTGTTGCAGGGGACTGGCCTCAGGCAGCAGACGATAATTCAGCTCAATGTAGATAAAACCCTTAGGCAGCCAGTAGTCCAGCTTCTTTTTCAGGCTGGCGGCGGTATCGCGGTTGAGTTTGCGCCAGTCCTGGCCGGTCACCATCATCAAAATAGGTGCCTGTTTGGGGCTGGCAGGCAGGTAAAGGTCCAGCATCTGCGCCGCGTCCTGGCCGTAGCTTAGGGATATGTCCGGCTTTATTGCCGCCTGGCAGGCGGCAGATGCGGTAAAAACAATTCCGAATAAAAAGCCCATCACATACTTAAATTTCGACCTAAAATAGAGCCTGGTTGCACCAGATTGAACAGGCATAGATACCTCGCCGGTTAATTGTGGTTGTTGAAATTAGTGCCATTTTGGCAGATGCAAGAGGCACACCACAGCCCTGGGCAGCCATGTTTAGCTGATTGTCGGGCGCCTGGGGCTGGGTTAATATCCTCGCGGCATTGGCAGTTTGATGTCTCAGGTGGCATCACCTGGGCATGGCGTCACAATAGACGCCAGAATACGCACAACAACAGACACAGCGATAGGTACAGCAGCAGGCGTAACAACAGGCCAGAACAGGGGTCAAAACACGGCAGGCTCAGTAGCTACAAAACCATAACTACAAACTCATAACTACAAAAAGACCAGCAAGGGGTTCCCAGTTGAAAGACGATAAGCCCACATCCTTTGATATCGCCTACCGCGCCGGCGTATCCCAATCCACCGTATCCCGCGCGCTGCGCAACAGCCCCCTGGTCAACGAGGAAACTCGACGCAAGGTGCAGGAGATTGCCCGCGAGCTGAATTACAAGGTGGATAAAAACGCCAGCAGCCTGCGCTCGCAGGAGAGCAAAACTATCGCTCTGCTGCTCTGCGAGGACCATGGTACGGGCGAATCGCTGATTAACCCCTTCTTCCTGTCCATGCTCGGCAGCATCACTCGCGCTACCGCCAGCCGCGGCTATGACCTGCTGATTTCCTTCCAGCAATTCAGCGAGGACTGGCACGCCGATTACGAGGACGCCAACCGCGCCGACGGCATTATCTTTTTAGGCTATGGCGACTACGAAGGCTTTGTAAAAAAACTCACTTACCTCACCGAGGTGGGCGCCCACTTCATCACCTGGGGGCCAGTGCTGGAAGGCCAACCGGGGGTATCCATCGGCTGCGACAACTTCAACAGCGCCTATAACGCCGCCAAGCATCTGCTCGCCCAGGGGCGCAAAAATATCGCCTTCCTCGGCGATGTCTCCGAGCACAGCCCCGAATTTGCCGCCCGTTATCAGGGCTACTGCAAAGCCCTGCGCGAAGCCGGAATAGAACCCAACCCGCAATTGCAGGTAGCCGCCGAAACCTCGGAAGAGGAGGGCTACAAAGCCACCCTCAGCCTGCTCCAGCGCCGCCTGAATTTTGATGGCATCTTCGGCGCCTCCGATCTTATCGCTATAGGCGCCATCAAGGCATTGGAAGAAGCCGAGCTGCATGTGCCGCAACAGGTTGCGGTTATGGGCTTCGACGATATCCCCATGGCCTCCTACACCCATCCCCCACTCACCACAGTGCAACAAAACACCCTGCTCGCCGGCGAACTGCTGGTAGAAAACCTGCTCAAGCTGGTCGCCGGTGAAACTGTGGAATCCATGCTGCTGCCCGCCAAACTGGTGGTGCGCGGCTCCTG
>CBIMZH010000285.1:0-4509 GCA_966248255.1 uncultured Cellvibrio sp. | reverse complement strand
CTCTTCGCCTTTGAAGGTGAAATCTTTAAGGAAGTTTTTCAGCTTGCTCTGATCTTGATCGCTGACCATATCCATAATCGGCATGGCTTCAATATCGTCGCGGTCGGCGTAGCCAAAGAGTTCGGCAAAGGATTCGTTGGCGTAAAGGTAGAGGCCATCCTGCACATAGGCTATGGCATCGCGGGAGCTGTCCAGCAGCTGCTGGCTGCGGCGCTCGGCTTCGCGAAAGCGGCGGTCGGCGGTGCGGCGCGATTGGCGGTTTTCGCGGTTGCCCAGTTCGCGGTCGATAACCAGCAGCAGGTGCTGGTCGTCATCAAGTTCTATTACATCCACTGCACCCAGGCGCATGCCTTCCACTCTGGCGGCCGGGTCTTCGTGATCTTCCTGCAGCAGAATAACCGGCACATCTTTATTCAGACGGCGGATTTGTTTGACGGCTTGTTGCGGCGGCAGGTTGGTGGTGTGGTCGTTGGCAATCAGCAGGTCCCAGCTTTGCTCTTGCAGCAGTTTAACCAGGGTTTCCTCTGACTCTACATGCTGGGCGCGGCAGGGGTGGCCTGAGGCGTGAAGCATGCTGATCAGGCGCTCGGCTTCGGCGCGGCTGTTGTTGAGGATCAATAATCTGATGGTATCGCTTTGACTCATAAATCAGTACTTAAGCAGGCTCGCTTCCTTTGTGCGCCTGATAAACAGGAGGGCGCGTTATTGGTCTTGGCGGGCTAGGTGCCCAGGGCTTGGTGCTGGTCTAAATGACCGGCTCAGGCAGATTAGAGCCTTGGCGCGATGCTGTTTAGACTATAGCTGGTTTTGTTTCCTCCCCGATAGCAGTAACTGTTTGCCAGCGGGGCCGTTTGGCAACTTTTAAGGTCAAATATCACCAGTTGGCTGGCGAATACTGCCGCATGTCTTTAACTGCTTGTCGCTATTCGCCGGGATTGCTAGGCGACCAATTTGGCTATCTTACTAAAATCGGATAATTGCTCAACCATAGCCTGTGGTATTGCGACCCAGTAGCACTTTTGTTGTCGCTATGGCTTGGGCGCTTCACTGTTGCCGGCGTCGCTGATGCTGATTCAGCTGTTCCAAATAGAGTCGAAATCGTCTTTTGCCGAAGATGCATCGGCTTTGCTGCTCACCAGCGTTTTAAAACTGAACTGGCTAAATGACCCTGTGGCAAAAATGCGATGGGTTAGCTGTAGATTCTGATCATCGCGGTGATCGCCACCCTGGGTTTGCTGGTAGAGCTTTACCTTGGAGAATTCGTGAAAGGTAATGGCATTGGTAATCAAGCTGGCCGGTTGGTTGATGGCGCGCAGCTCGGGAATTTGCAGCCCGCGAAGATATTCGGAGAAGCCGCCGGTTTTTTGCACCACCGCCAGGGCCACAGGCAGGGCCTGGGGCGTTAGCAGTTGTACCCCCATTTGCGTGCCGCCTTTTATTTGATGCACCCAGCGCACTACACCTACAGACCATTTGCTGCGCCCGTATTCGCGCAGCCCCACTAATTCGCCCGCCTTTAATTGCACTGGGGTTTGATCGTGCCACTCCAGGCCGAAGCCGCCGGGGCTGCGGTCGAACAAGGGCACTTTGTAAACCGGGTGTTGGCCACTGTAGTTGGCCATCTCTTTATTGAGCAGGGTTTTATCAATCGATGATGTGGATTTGAAGGCGCCCTCCAAAGGGGTTCCGGTTACATCAAAGGCATCGCCCCAGGGGTCGTCTTCAGCTTCAAGGGCGTTGTGTGGTTTAAGTTGTGCGCCGTGTTTTTTAAACAGCACGCTGCTGCTGGAGGCCTCCACCGAGGTGGGTTGACGCAGAAATACATTGAAGGGGACTTCCCCGGCCAGATGAAAATGGATATTGGTCAGGCCTACAGTGACTTCTATATCGGCGCTGACTTCCTGCCGTGCAAAGCTGCGCAGCGACTGATGGCTCCAGGCTTGAGTCAGGTGTTTTAGCAGTGCCGGGCTCAGCTGTAATCGCGCCGCCGAGTGATCTGCCTCGTTGGCGCTGGACTCCTGCAGGTTTTGCAGTCTGGCAATCAGCTGGCTGGTGCGCAGTTCGAGAATTTGTTGGCGGCGGTCGGATTCGCTCCCGGTTTCAAAACGGGATTTATACATGGGCGGGCGATTGCTGTCGCCCAGTATCAGGTAGAGGTTTTCTTCGCCCTTGGGGTTGTAGGGGACCAGCTCGGCCAGGGGCGCCAGGGTTTCCAGCGAGTTATAGCATTGCAGCAGCTCGTCCTGGCGCAACTGGTTGGGCTTGGCGCTGGCAAAAAGGGCCAGGCGCAGATAAGCCCCTTGAATATTGTTCAGCAAATGATGGTGTGGCAGCGGCTCTTCAACGGCGAGCTTCTCCACGCCCAGTTCGCAGGCCAGTTGGTAGAGTGCGTGTATTTCTGTCCAAACCTGCCCGGCAACGGGCACATAAAGCTGGTAGTTGCGCAGCAGCTGCATGCCCAACCCCGCCAAGGCGCGCTGTATGGCGGTGGCCTGTCGGCCTTGCATGTCTTTGCGGTCGGCTAGGCTCAGGTCGCGGATGCACACCAAATAGGCATTGTTAAGGTGTTTTTGAATTGCTTGGGCCAGGGTGGCCGTTTTTAATGCGGCCTCAGGCAGTATCAAGGGTTGATTTAAATAGCGCTGCGCCAGGCTTTCCAGGCATTGAAAACTGGTGCCGCGCAGCGCTTCGAGCATTGCCAAGCGGGTATCGGCAGTGGTTTTCAGTCGGGCAATTTCCTGTATCGCCCGATACAGCAGTGCACTCACCTGCTGCGTCTGGGTAATAGGCAATTGCTGGCACCACTGGTGCACACTCGATTCCTTATTCCCCGCACAAAAGCTCAGGCTGGCCAGATCCTGCTCGGGGATCACCAGTTTGCTGAGCCAGTGGTATATCTGGGTGTTGGGGGTCATATTTGGATACTTAAGCAGGTCAGTGGTTATTGCCAGTAGTTATGGGCTGGCATCAACTTTAGAATCAATATAGTTGATTTTAGAAGACTTTTTGACTTATGCCGATAGGGGATTTGCACGCAAATTGGTTCCTTGGCGTTACTGCTTGGTGGTAGCTGCCTAAATTCAGTAGTGATATGCCTTTATATTGTGCTGCCATTAGCTTTTTGGGTTCATTATGGTGCTTTATTGGTGTGTTTTTTGTGCCTTATCTTGGGGCTAAACTGCGTGTGTTGCGTTAGGTTTGCATCCTAATGGTGTTGCCTGGTTGGCGAAAGGCATTGGCCGAAAGGAGAAAAACTGCTGATTTTGCTGATATTTGGCTAATTTGAGTGCCGTTTCAGCTGTGCTGGCGGCGAGATTGGGGGTGCACCCATAGCGCGCAAAGGGGACTGGCATAGGGCTTGCTAAAACTGGGTTATCGAGGAGTGGCCCAGCTTTATGTCCCCAGCAACGAATTCATCCAAAACTGTCGCCAGTGTCTGCCCCTATTGCGGGGTGGGCTGTGGGCTGCTGCTTGAGTCTGATGGCACTAAGGTTATCAAGGTCAGCGGCGACAAAAATCACCCGTCCAATAAGGGGCGCTTGTGCACCAAGGGCCAGACCAGCGCCCAGGCGTTAGTTAACTCTGGCCGTATGGAATCCGCCTTTGTCCGCGCCGAGCGCAGCCATGAGCCGGTTAAAACACCTATGGCCCAGGCGATTAAAGCGACAGCACAGCGGTTGAAAGCGGTGCTGGAAAAACATGGCCCCAATGCCCTGGCGTTTTATGTATCCGGGCAGATGTCTATCGAATCCCAGTATCTGATCAACAAGCTGGCCAAGGGCTTTGTCGGCACCAACAATATCGAATCCAACTCGCGCCTGTGTATGGCCAGCGCCGGTGCCGGCTACAAGCTGTCGCTGGGCTCCGACGCGCCACCTGGCTCCTATGAAGATTTTGAAAAAACGGATTTGTTTTTGGTGATAGGCGCCAACATGGCCGACTGTCACCCCATCCTTTACCTGCGCATGATGGACAGGGTAAAGGCCGGCGCCAAGCTGATTGTGGTGGACCCGCGCCGCACCACCACCGCCGAAAAATCTGATCTCTTCCTGGCTATTAAACCTGGCACCGACCTGGCACTGCTAAACGGTCTGCTGCATCTATTGGTTAAAAATGGCCAGACCAACCCAGAGTTTATTGCTCGCCATACCCAGGGATGGGAGGCAATCCCCGAGTTGCTTGCGGATTACACGCCAGAAAAGGTGAGCGCAATTACCGGCATAGCTATTGCCGACATTATTAAAGCCGCGGATCTGATTGGTGCGGCACCGGAATTTATTACCTGTTGGACCATGGGTCTTAACCAGTCCACCCACGGTACCTGGAATACCAATGCCATCTGCAACCTGCATTTGGCTACCGGCAAAATCTGTCGCCCCGGCAGTGGGCCTTTCTCACTGACTGGCCAGCCCAATGCTATGGGCGGTCGCGAAATGGGCTATATGGGCCCTGGCCTGCCCGGTCAGCGCAGTGTACTGGTGGAGGCGGATCGCGACTTTGTTGAAGGCG
>CBIMZH010000284.1:0-4511 GCA_966248255.1 uncultured Cellvibrio sp. | reverse complement strand
TGGTACTCGTCCAATGGTGTGGTGATAGGCGCGGGCACCTTGGAAAACGAGCTTATGCAGTTGGCGGGTATACGCAATCTGGCGGCGGAGCAGGGCATAGTTGGGTTTAGCCAACTCAATCTGGAATTGCTGTTAACTGCCAAACCGGATTTGTTGATTTTGGAAGAGAGCAACTCTGGCGCTTATTCATTGGCGCGGGAGTACCTGGCGCATCCCGCCCTGGCGCAGGCGCAATTGCAGATTATTCGCCTGCCTGCGGGCCTGTCCGGCTGCGCCGCCAGTGTGGTTGGCGATGTTGCCCAGGCGATGCGCGATCAGTTGTCTCATCCAGTGACTTCACCACAAACATCCAAACAATAAGGGGCGCTAGTGCAGCGACAAGAGTTTTCCTATCTAGGCCTGGTGCTGCTGTTGCTGGCCGCCCTGGTCGTCGCCAGCCTGTTTGCGCTGCAGGTGGGCCCGGCGGATATCAGTGTGCGCCAGGGGCTGGGTGATTACTGGGCTGGGGTGCCCAGCCTGGAGGCCAATGTAGTTGGCCAAATTCGCCTGCCGCGGCTGCTGCTGGCGCTGGTAGTGGGCGCCAGCCTCGGGCTTGCTGGCGCGGCCATGCAGGGCCTGCTGCGCAACCCGCTGGCCGATCCGGGGGTGCTGGGGGTAACCAGTGGCGCTGCCTTTGGTGCGGTTTGCGTACTCTACTTTGGTATATCCGCCCTGGCTTGGTACTGGCTGCCCCTGGCGGCCATTATCGGCGCCCTGGTGGCTATGCTGCTGGTGTATTTGCTCGCTGGTCTGCACGCCAGCCTATTGGCGCTGATTCTTGCCGGTGTCGCCATTAATGCTATTACCGGGGCACTGATTGCCGTAGCGCTCAACTTTGCCCCCAGTCTTTATGCCATGCAGGAAATTGTGTTCTGGCTGATGGGCTCCCTGGCCAATCGCCATATGGATCATCTGTGGATAGCGCTGCCTTTGTCGCTGCTTGGCTGGTTGCTGATTCTCAGCCGCGCCCGCTATCTGGATGCGCTCAGCCTGGGCGAAGCCAGCGCCGCCTCCCTTGGTTTTAATGGCCAGCGCCAGCGAGTGCTGCTGTTGCTGGGCATAGCCCTGAGCGTCGGCGCCTGTGTGGCGGTGAGTGGCAGCATAGGTTTTATCGGCCTGGTGGTGCCGCATTTGTTGCGCCCGCTGGTGGGTTATCGCCCTGGGCGACTGATGCTGGTCAGCGCCCTGGGCGGTGCTCTGTTGTTGCTGCTGGCGGATATTCTGGTGCGCGAACTCAGCTTTGCCCGCGAGCTAAAACTGGGGGTGGTTACCTCGCTCCTGG
The DNA here is from genome assembly GCA_966248255.1 of uncultured Cellvibrio sp. Lineage (GTDB taxonomy): Bacteria > Pseudomonadota > Gammaproteobacteria > Pseudomonadales > Cellvibrionaceae > Cellvibrio. Next base: position 3,190 of record CBIMZH010000284.1, on the reverse strand, counting down.
GTGGGCCTTTCTTTTTGCTGCTGATTGTTAAAACCCGCAGTCGCTGGGTGTAGAGGTTGCCAATATGACTATGACTCAGCATCAATCCTCTCAATTACAAGCTTCACAGTTTCAAGCTTCTCGGCGTCAAGCCTATAGCCTGATTGCCAGGCAGCTGGATCTGCTTGTTGAAGGCAATTGCCTGGTGAAAAATATCAGCCTCAAGCTGGCGCCGGGCGAATTCGTTGGCCTGATCGGCCCCAATGGCGCCGGTAAAAGCTCGCTGTTGCGGATGTTGTCGGGGCTGGCCAAACCCACCGCCGGTGACCTGGGCTTGCAGTTGCAGGATCAACCACTGCAGCCGTTTAATGCCATTAATCCAATTGAGCGGGCTAAGTTGCTGGCCTATTTGCCGCAACAGGAGCGACCCGCCTGGCCGCTGGAAGTAGAGCACCTGGTTGGCCTGGGCCGCGCGCCCTGGCATAGGCCGCTGGGGGGCAAAACGGCGCAGGATAAAACGGCGGTGGAGCGCGCGCTGGCATTAACCGAGTTAAATCATTTGCGCCAGCGGCGGGTGGATACACTCTCCGGCGGTGAATTGCAGCGCGCACTGCTGGCGCGGGTATTTGCTGGCGAGCCGCAGATTATCCTTGCCGACGAGCCCATTGCAGCGCTCGATCCCTATCATCAGTTACACATCATGGAATTGCTGCGCGATCAGGCGCAGCAGGGCGGTAGTGTGCTGGCGGCGCTGCACGATCTCAGCCTGGCGGCGCGCTACTGTTCGCGTTTGCTGCTGATTCATCAGGGGGAATTGGTTGCTGCGGGTGAACCCATAGCGGTTTTGACTGAAGCAAACCTGCAACAGGTTTACGGCATAAGCGCCTATGTTGATTGCCGCGAGGATGGCGTGGTGATAATTCCGCGCGCACGCAAAACTGGGCCAGAGTCAAAATGAAAGCGGGTCTGTTTCGTGTGCTAGCCAACCTCTGGCCGCCGCTGTTTTTTGCCGGTATCAAAGTGACGCATTTAAGCGCTGATTATCGCCAGGCCAGGGTGACGCTCAAGCTGCGCTGGTACACGCGCAATTATGTGGGGGTGCAATACGGCGGCAGTTTAATGTCCATGACCGACCCCTGGTATATGTCGATGCTGATGCACAATCTGGGCAGTGATTATTTTGTCTGGGATAAGCATGCAGAAATAGATTACATAGCGCCGGGTAAAACCCATGTCCACGCGCAATTCAGCATCAGCCAGCAGCGGTTGGATGAAATCAAACAGCTCACCAGCGATGGTCAAAAACATCTGGCCAGTTTCACCGTGGAAATTCGCGATGACCAGGAGCAACTGGTGGCGCGGGTAAAACGTGTGGTCTATATCAAACTCAAACCCAGGGCGCGTGTTCAATCCGCCTGATTTCTGTAAAAGGTTTACATTAAATGCTAAATGTCGCCCTCTGCTCCTATGGTATGTCCTCCAAGGTTTTTCACGCGCCGCTTATTACGGCTGAACCCGGGTTAAAACTGCACAGCATATTGCAACGCGGCGAAGCTACAGCCGGGGCGGATTACCCAGCGGCAAAAATTGTAAAAACGTTTGAGGAGTTAATTGCCGACCCCCAGGTGGATTTGGTGGTAGTGAATACCCCCAACGAATTTCACTACCCTATGGCCAAAGCGGCGTTGGAAGCGGGTAAACATCTGGTGGTGGAAAAGCCCTTTACCCTGAGTTTGAGTGAAGGCGAAGAGTTGATTCAATTGGCGCAGCGGCTGCATAAAGTGCTCGCGGTATTTCAAAACAAACGCCTGGAAAGTGATCATCTCGACAGCCACAAAATTATTCAGTCAGGTGTGCTGGGGCGCATAGTGGAAGTGGAGTGGCACTATGATCGCTTCCGCGACAATATCACCCACAAACTCTGGAAAGAAGACCCGCGCCCGGGCGCTGGCACCTGGTTTGATTTGGGTATTCATATGCTCGATTCCATGCTCTGCCTGTTTGGCCGCCCCCAGGGGGTTTACGCCGATATGCGCAGCCTGAGACGCGCCCAGGGCTCCACCGATTACTTCAATGTCTGCTTTCACTACCCGGATATGCGTGTGCTACTGCGCTCCAGTACCTATGTCAGTGAGAAGGGCGCCACTGTGAGTATTCACGGCGATAAGGGCTCGTTTTTAAAATTTGGCCAGGATGTGCAAGAGAGCCAACTGATGCAAGGCGTGCTGCCGGGCATGGCGGGCTGGGCTGCACCGGGTGAAGATAATTTTGCCCTTTTGTCAGTGCAGAGCGAACAGGGGCTTAAACGCGAAAAACAAGCTGGCAGCAGCGGTTGCTATGAGCAGTTTTATCGCAATATTGCGCAGGCGATTGCCGGTGAAGCTGAGTTGCAGTTTGCACCGGCGCGCTCGCTGCAGGGGGTGGAGTTGCTGTTGGCGGCCGAGCAGAGCGCGCGTGAGTTGCGCTATATCCCTGTGTAGTTTTTGCGATTGGATTGACAATAAAAAAGGGCGCAGCGCGCCCTTTTTTATTATTGCTAAACAGACTTTAGGCCACTTTAAAAAATGCCATTAGCTGTTGCAGATGCTGGGATTGATCATTGGTTTGCTCGGCATTTGCAGCCAGCTCTTCCGCCGCGGCGGCGTTTTGCTGAGTGACGCGATTGATTTGCAGCATGGCGGTATTTACCTGCGACAGGCCGCTGGATTGCTCAATGGAGCTGGCGGCTATCTCCTGCACCAGATCCGAGGTTTTGGTAATGGCCGGAACCATCTCCACCAACAGCTCACCGGCGCGCTCGGCCAGTTGCACATTGTTGTTGGCCAGGGTGTCAATTTCCTGCGCGGCCACGCGGCTGCGCTCGGCCAGTTTGCGCACTTCGCTGGCCACTACGGCAAAGCCGCGCCCGTGCTCACCGGCGCGTCCCGCTTCAATCGCGGCATTGAGTGCAAGCAAATTGGTTTGATAGGCAATGTCATCAATAATGGCAACTTTTTCGGCAATCAGGCGCATGGCCTCTACGGTTTGACTCACCGCGCTGCCGCCCTCCGAGGCCTGGCTGGAGGCTTTAGTGGCTATGCCGTCGGTAATCTTGGCGTTGTCGGCATTTTGTTTTACCGAGGCGGAGATCTGCTCTACCGACGCACTGATTTCCTCGACGCTGGCGGCCTGTTCGCTGGTGGCCTGGCTCAGGCTTTGGGTGGTGGCCGAG
>CBIMZH010000283.1:0-4515 GCA_966248255.1 uncultured Cellvibrio sp. | reverse complement strand
GGGTAAGCCAACTGGCAGTGCACCTGTTGTTGATGGCTTTGTAAGTGCGAGTGGCGACTTTGCAATTGTTATACTTAAGGCTGTTCAAGCTAGAACCCTGGCTGAAGTGAGCTCTGAAGATCAGAAGAAAGCTATGGTTGCGCAAGTAAGCAGTATTATCGGTGAAGGTGAATACTCCAGCTACGAGACTCTTTTAAAAGATAAAGCCGATATTAATTAATTCGATAGGCAACAAAAAAAGCAGGCTATTGCCTGCTTTTTTTGTTTGTAAAATCCGGCATCAATCGCATCATTCCATAAGAGAAATATACGTTTTACTGACCATTATTTGTGATTTAGATCTCCATAAAAAAGGGCGCCAATTGGCGCCCTTTTTTTGTCTGCGAAGGTTAGATGGCGACTGTTTGAATTTCAACAGCTGCGATGCGCTTACCTTCGTCCGCCGCTTCCTGGTAGCTTTGGATTTCGTTGAAGTTCAGGTAGCGGTATACATCGCTTGCCATGCTATCCAGCTTGGCAGCATAACCCAGGTACTCTTCCGGTGTTGGCAGTTTACCGATAACCGCGGCAACTGCAGCAAGTTCAGCTGAGGCCAGGTAAACATTGGCGCCTTCACCCAGACGGTTGGGGAAGTTGCGGGTAGAGGTGGATACCACAGTGGAGTTTTTCGCAACGCGAGCCTGGTTACCCATACACAGAGAGCAGCCTGGCATTTCGGTGCGTGCACCCTTAACGCCGAAGATGCTGTAGTAGCCTTCTTCAACCAGTTGGTGTTGATCCATCTTGGTGGGTGGGGCAATCCACAGGCGGGTAGATAGTTCATCTTTGGTGGCAGACAGTAGTTTGCCGGCTGCGCGGAAGTGACCAATGTTGGTCATGCAGGAGCCGATGAAAACTTCATCGATCTTGGCGCCTTGTACGTCAGACAATACTTTTACGTCGTCCGGGTCGTTGGGGCAGGCCAGAATTGGCTCTTTAATGTCGGCCAGATCGATATCGATTACGGCGGCGTACTCGGCATCGGCGTCAGCTTCCATCAGCACTGGGTTGGCCAGCCACTCTTCCATCTTGCGGGCGCGACGTTCAAGGGTGCGAACATCGCCGTAACCCTGCTCAATCATCCAGCGCAGCATGGTGATGTTGGATTTCAAGTACTCAATGATTGGCGCTTGATCCAGCTTGATAGTACAGCCAGCCGCGGAGCGCTCAGCAGAGGCGTCGGAGATTTCAAACGCTTGTTCTACTTTCAGATTGGGCAGGCCTTCTACTTCGAGGATGCGGCCAGAGAAGATGTTTTTCTTGCCTTTCTTCTCAACGGTCAACAGGCCTTGCTTGATGGCGTACAGAGGAATGGCGTTAACCAGATCGCGCAGGGTGATGCCCGGTTGCAGCTCGCCTTTGAAGCGAACCAGTACAGACTCGGGCATGTCCAGCGGCATAACACCTGTAGCGGCAGCAAAGGCCACCAAGCCAGAGCCGGCTGGGAAGGAGATGCCAATTGGGAAGCGGGTGTGAGTGTCGCCGCCGGTACCTACAGTGTCAGGCAGCAGCATGCGGTTCAGCCAGCTGTGGATAATGCCGTCGCCTGGACGCAGGGAAACACCGCCGCGAGTCATAATGAAGTCGGGCAGGGTGTGCTGGGTTTCAATGTCAACGGGCTTTGGGTAAGCCGCAGTGTGACAGAAGGACTGCATGGTCAGGTCGGCAGAGAAGCCCAGGCAGGCTAGGTCTTTCAGTTCATCGCGAGTCATTGGGCCGGTGGTGTCCTGAGAGCCCACGGTAGTCATTTTCGGCTCGCAGTAGGTTCCAGGACGAATACCTGTTACGCCACAGGCCTTACCTACCATTTTTTGCGCCAGAGTGTAGCCTTTGCCTGAGTCGGCTGGAGCTTGCGGCAGGCGGAACAGGGTGCTCGCCGGCAAGCCCAGAGATTCGCGCGCCTTGGTGGTCAAACCGCGACCTACGATCAGCGGAATACGACCGCCAGCTTGAACTTCGTCCAGCAATACGTCGGATTTGAGGCTGAACTCAGACAATACCGCGCCGGTGTCGGCGTTGAGAATTTTGCCTTCATAGGGGCGAATCTCAATCACGTCACCCATATTCAGCAAGTCAACTGGTGCTTCAAATACCAGTGCGCCGGCGTCTTCCATAGTGTTGTAGAAAATAGGAGCGACTTTACCACCAATGCAGACGCCGCCGGTACGCTTGTTGGGTACGCCGGGAATGTCTTCGCCGATGAACCACAATACGGAGTTGGTAGCTGATTTGCGTGAAGAGCCGGTACCGACTACGTCACCGACGAATACCAGTGGGAAGCCTTTGGTTTTCAGGGCTTCGATTTGCTTGATGGGGCCGATGGAACCTGCTTGGTCTGGAGTTAGGCCTTCGCGTTGCATTTTGTACATGGCCAGGGCGTGCAGAGGGATGTCTGGGCGTGACCAGGCGTCAGGGGCAGGGGACAGGTCGTCGGTGTTGGTTTCGCCGGTTACTTTGAACACTGTGAGCTTGGTGCTCTCGGGTACTTTACCGCGGCTGGTGAACCACTCACCGTCAGCCCAGGATTGCATCAGCTCTTTCGCGTGAGCATTGCCGGCTTTAACTTTTTCTTCCACGTCGTGGAAAGCATCAAACATCAGCAGTGTGTGTTTAAGTTGCTCGGCAGCCAGGCTGGCAAGGTCGGCGTCGTCCAGCAGGGCGACCAGCGTCTCAATGTTGTAACCACCGAGCATCATGCCCAGCAGTTGTACGGCTTTCGCCTTGTCAATCAGGGGAGAGGTGGCTTCGCCTTTGGCGATAGCGCTCAGGAAACCGGCTTTTACGTAAGCGGCTTCGTCAACACCGGGTGGAACGCGGTTGGTGATCAAATCCAGAAGAACTTCAGCTTCTCCAGCTGGGGGATTTTTCAGCAGTTCAACCAGGCCGGCAACTTGTTCAGCGTTGAGTGGCTTTGGCGGAACTCCTTCAGCGGCGCGTTCAGCGACGTGTTTACGATAGGCTTCAAGCACGGTGTTTATCCTCATTTGTGTGGGTTTACTCCCTTGGCAGGATCTCTGCCTCGAGAGACTATCCATGACCTTCATGGATGATTTGAACGTTTTTTGACAAAAGCGCTCATTGCTCGACAAGAACAATTAATCGGGCGCGAATTATACACAATCGAGCGCTGGCTGTTAATTGAATCCCCGGGTTCTAGCTGGCCGCAATTCTGAATCCAGAGGCTGATTTATGCTAAGGTGGGCACCGGAAATTAGACCGCGAATTTGGCGGCTGAGCGGCACTCTTTTACCGGGTGTAAGGGGTGGGCAGTTTCAGCCAGTTAACAATAATAGTTGGGGTATTTATGAGCGGATTTGGCGCAGCGGTGACTAAGGTTGGTGGGGGCATATTTTTGTTACTGGCGCTTGGAGCTTGCGAGCACAAGGGCGGTACAGAAGGCGAAAAGACTTCATCGGAAGGGGCGGGTGCAGCGAAAGCGGTTGATGTCTCCGCTGCCGGCTGCCTAGGTCATCCACCGGCTGGTCAACTAATAGCCCAGCGAGTGGCCTCCGCGAACGCTGATTCTGCTGAGGCCGGGTTATATGAAGGCGCGGTTTGGATAAAAGACTCGCTTTATTTCTCCGATTTTACGTTTGGCCCGGGTTTCCCTTCGCGTATTCGTAAATTGGCTATGGATGGCAGTCTGCAAACTGTCATTGATGATTCCGGCAGCAATGGCCTGGCGGTAGATGCGCAGGGCAATATAGTTGCGGCTACCCACAAGTACAAAAGCCTGTCCCGCTATAATTTGACCACCGGCGAGCGCGAATCTCTGGCGCCGGAATATAATGGCAATGTGTTTAATTCGCCTAACGACCTGGTTATTGCCAAAGACGGCACTATTTATTTTACCGACCCGGCGTTTCAGCGCGATGCGGCGCCAGGCGGCCAGGAAAAAACAGGTGTATATCGTCTGGCGACCGATGGCCGTATCACGCTGGTGGATGATTCAATTGCCAACCCCAATGGCATTAGTCTTTCGCCTGATGAGTCGATACTTTATGTAAATGGTGGTGGCGAACAGGGTTTGCTGCGCGCCTATCCCCTGGTAGATGGCATGCCGCAAAAAGGGAAGGATTTGGTGCTGGGCTTGTCTATTCCGGACGGTATGGCGGTGGATTGCCAGGGCAATATATATGTCACTGAACACCTGGCTCATCAGGTGCAAGTTTTTAATCCTTTGGGGCAGCCGCTGGCATTAATTAAAACCGATGCCAATGTTACCAATGCCGCTTTTGGTGGTGAGGATGGGAAAACACTCTACCTCACCGGCGCTGGCGCTATTTGGACTGTGCCATTGAATATAACGGGTTCAGCCTACTAAATATTTGCGGCGATGCTGCTTGTGTGTTTGATGTGATTGGGCATTGCCTAGAAAAGTTTTATGGCCATTTTTAAACCTGTAAAAACCCCCTGTGTAGGGATTTGCTCTACCGGTATAGGTGACAGCGTTTGCCGCGGCTGCAAGCGTTTTAC
>CBIMZH010000282.1:0-4519 GCA_966248255.1 uncultured Cellvibrio sp. | reverse complement strand
GCCTTTGACGAGCTGCGCGGCGCCCTCACCCGCTTTCGCCACGACTAGCCAAAACGCTAAAAGCTAGCGCTGGCAGTCAACGCAGTAGACAGTGGTGCGGTCGGCCATGCGGATTTCCTTAAGTGGCTTTTTACACTGGCTGCAGGGTTCGCCACCGCGGCCATAAACCAGCAGCTGCTGTTGAAAGTAGCCAGGCTTGCCATCGCCGCCGACAAAATCGCGCAATGTCGTCCCGCCCTGGGTGATGGAGCGCTGCAACACAAACTTGATATGTTCCACCAGCTGCGCGCAATTTTTGCGGGTGAGGCTGCCGGCTTTGCGAATGGGTTTAATCCCCGCCATAAACAGCGATTCATTGGCGTAGATATTGCCCACCCCCACCACAATTTTGCTATCCATAATAAATTGCTTAACCGCCTGGGTGCGCTTGCGGCTGCGCGCGAATAAATACTCTGCGCTGAAGGCGTCGGTCAGCGGCTCAGGCCCCAGGTCTTTAAGCAGCGCGTGCTGGTGAATATCCCCCGTCTCCCACAGCAGGCAGCCAAAGCGGCGCGGGTCGCAGTAGCGCAGCACCCGCTCGCCAAAGGCAATATCAAAGTGGTCGTGGAAAAGCGCCGGCTCCGCCGGGCTGACAATACGCAGGCTGCCCGACATACCCAGGTGGATCAGCGCTGTGCCTCGGTCAAATTGCAGCAGCAGGTATTTGCCGCGGCGCTCCAACTGGCGCAGGGTTTGCCCCTGTAAATCCAGATCCGCCGGTATAGGCCAGCGCAAACGCGGCTGGCGCACCTCCAGACGGGTAACGGTTTTACCCTGGATATGGGGCGCTATACCGCGCAGGGTGGTTTCAACTTCGGGTAATTCAGGCATGGCAATCTGGCTCGCGGATGGGGGGCTAATCTTAGGCCAGAGACTCGCCAGGGGAAATGCCTGCATTTATTCCATAACAAATTTAAAAAATTCACTTAAATAACGTTGAATTTCAAAAATCACTGATTACACTTATTTTTGTTACGCATATCACGCTTTTTGGTGCAGCTTTTGGCGCCAAGACCGCCGAAATTGCTCCAGGCCAAATCCCCAGAGGTAGCGGGAGACTCAAGCCCAATGAACCACTGCCCAGCGCAGTCTATTTAGCGCTTATTATCTCTGGAGCCTCCATGAACCTGCTTCAACGCCTGGCCATTGCAAGCCTGGCACTGGCCCTTAGCGGGACCGCGTCGGCCGTTCCTTTGAACAAGACTTATCCCGCTGAGACACACCCGCTTTGCGGCCACAAGCTCTGTGTATTCGGCGCGAATTCGACCCTCGGCGAAATGCCCCTGGTAAGCCTGATCAATGCGTCTGCCGAAAGTCAGCTGGCGGATTTCAGCCACAGATTTATGACGCCCAATACCGCTGACCACCAAACGACTAACCAATCGCCCTGGTTCAAGCGCAGCTTTCTGTCGGCACAGTCGGCGGCTCGCAGCCAAGCGGATAGCAACCTGTCTTCCGCGCCTGAACCCACCACCATTTTGCTCATGACTCTGGGCTTGCTTAGTTTGCTGTTGATTCGCCGCCGCAACCGCCGTCAATAAACGCGCCCGTGCTGGCTCAGCTGATTAACCGGCACTGGCGTTAATACGCATCATCAAGTTGAGCTGATTGGCAATCAGCTGAAACTCTTCAAACTGGCGCTGGTTAAAGCGGGCGGCCAGGCCATCCGCATAGAGAATCGCCACCAGACGTTTATTCAAAAACAGCGGCGCCAGCATGATATCGCCGGTAGCGGCAAATACTTTTAGCGCGCCTGTCTCCTTGGCCAGCAGCTGCGGCTGGTGCCAGAGCGGCTGCTGGCTGCGCAGAAAGTCGTGCAGCAATTCACCTTTGCGCAGGTTATCCAGCTTGATGGGCGGCAGCTGCAGCCACAAATGGGTGCCGCGGCCTGCGGTGTAGCGCACATCCAGGCTTTTGCTGGTGTAATCCACCAGAGCTATAACTACTCGCGCCATACCCGCGCCTTCGCAGAGGGCATTGATAGAGACCTGGGTAATTTTGCTGATGTCCTCGCCCATCAACATCAGCTGATGAATTTCATTGAGCTGATGCTGGAAGTAATAATCCGGCTTGGGTTGCGCCTCCTGGTCCTCATGCTCCAGCTGATGGGGGTCGGGCAAAGCGCTGATCAAGACTTCCACGCCATAACTTTTGGCGATCACCGCCGCTTCATCGGCCATTAACAGCACTTGTTTGCGCGCCTCCTCCGGGGTGATTTTGCACAGGCGCGAGGCCTGGTCGCAAAGCTTTTGCACCTCCGGATCTTTGATGCCGCGATGAATATGGCGGCTAAGCTCATTGCCCAAATTGACCGCGCGGGCGGCATCGCTGCTCTGGCTGCGGTTGTCGCAGGCCTCCACCAGCAAATCGCCCAGTTTCCACTCTCTAACCAGGTGGCGAGTGAGATGGTTGACGTCCACCCCCAGGTGGTCCTGCGCCAGTTGCCGCTCCTGCTCCGGCAGTTGGTTGCGCGCCAGAATAAATTTTTCCACCTGTTCTCGACCGCTGGCAATCAAGGCCAGCTCGCCCAGGTTGCGCAGCAGCGCGGCAATAAATACCTGCTCTTTGCTGTCGCTGCTCAGGTGCGGCACCATCGCCTTGGCCTGAACCGCAGCGTGGAAGGAACGCGCCAGACACTGGATCATCAGCTCTTTCGGCTTGCCGCGCAAAAAGCTTTCAATCAGGGCGGTGGCCAGGGTGATATTGCGCAGGTTTTCAAAACCCAGCTGGACTATGGCGCGGGAGACAGTTTTGATGGGGCGGAAACTGGGGTTGTAGTGCACTGAGTTGGCGATTTGCAGCACCTTGGAGGTGAGATCGGCGTCGCGCAAAATTATGTGCGTCAGGTCTTCAGCGCGGGTTTTTTCATTTTCACTTAGCTCGCAAATTTCCTTAACCACCGCGTCCAGGGTCGGCAATTCCTGCTCACTTAAGGAGTTCATCCAGGCCTCAAACCCACGCAATTCACCCATAATAGCGACCTGTCTGTATTATTTTGCGGTAGCGCCCAGAGGCGACCGGATATTGACTGGCCAGTTCGCTCCGCCGATTAGGAACTGGTTCACCTTTCAATATTAGAATAGACAATCAAACCTATTAGATGAATTAAGGACAAAGAATGCTGATTGCCAGCTGGATCGCCATTGCCTATTGCCTTGGCCTCCTCGCCCGTCCCCTGGGCTTGCCGCCGTTGGTAGGCTATCTCGCCGCCGGCTTTTTACTTCATTCTGCCGAGGGCAGACTGCCGCTAGGCGAAGGCGGCGAATTTGTGCTGGAGCAGCTCGCCCATCTCGGGGTGCTGCTGCTGATGTTTACTATTGGCCTCAAGCTGCGCCCCTCCTCGGTGCTGCGCCCGGAAATCCTCGGCGGCGGCCTGCTCCACTTTGGCCTTTCCGCCGGATTGTTCGGCCTGGGGCTCTACGCCTATCTCGATTTGCCCGTGTTCAAAGCACTGCTGCTTGGCGCCGCCCTGGCTTTTTCCAGCACGGTGCTGGCAGCCAAAATCCTCGAGGGCAAACGCGAGCTGCGCGCTTTTCACGGCCGTGTCGCCATAGGTGTACTCATTCTCCAGGATGTGATCGCCCTGGTACTTATGGCCCTGGCTGGCGACCACAGCCCCTCGCCCTGGGCGCTCTGCCTGCTGGCCTTGCCGCTGCTGCGGCAGCCGCTTAACAAGCTGCTGGATATCAGTGGCCACGATGAATTGTTGGTGTTGCTGGGGCTGTTGCTGGCGGTAGTCCTTGGCGGCTATGGCTTTGAACTTCTGGGATTAAGCCCCGAACTTGGCGCCCTGGTGATGGGCATGCTGCTCGCCCGCCACAGGCGTGCAGTGGAGTTGTCGCAGTCGCTGTGGAGTATTAAAGAGGTCTTTCTGGTGGGCTTCTTCCTGCAGATTGGCAGCAATGGCCTGCCCGACTGGCAGGCGCTCAGCTTTGCCCTGGCCATGGCGCTGTTGCTGCCAGTGAAAACCCTGCTCTATTTTTTACTGCTGGTCACCTTCAAGCTGCGCGCCCGCTCGGCCTTTTTGGCCAGCCTCAGCCTGGGCAACTACAGCGAATTTGCCTTGATTATGGCCAGCGTACTTATGCCCGAGTGGCTGGTGCCGCTGGCCATCAGCCTGGCACTGTCGTTTGTGGTCTCAGCGCCGCTCAACCGCTTCGCCCACCCGATTTACCAGCGCCTGGCCAGACGCCTGCTGCCCCTGGAGCGGGATATTCGCCACCCGGATGAGCAGCCGGTCTCCCTCGGCGATGCCAAGGTGCTGGTACTGGGCATGGGCCGCACCGGCTCAGCGGCCTATGAGCATTTGCACCACTACGGCATAGAGGTGATCGCCCTGGATTCGGACCCGGCCAAGGTGGAAAAGTACCGCGAGGCGGGTATCAATATCGCATTTGCCGATGCCGAGGACCAGCTGTTTTGGCAGGAGCTGGACCTGCATCAGCTGGATGCGGTGATACTGGCGATGAGCGACATGGAA
>CBIMZH010000281.1:0-4521 GCA_966248255.1 uncultured Cellvibrio sp. | reverse complement strand
GAAACCATACAGATCACTCATATATATCTTAAATATTACTTAACACTATAAACCCACCACAGGGTTACGACTATAGGCTGGTATGGGTGTTGCTATCCTTACTAGCATAAATTCGGGACCAAGGGCTTTATGCAACAAATTCGCGGTTAAATGAGCCCCTGGCGAGCACAGAGTATTTTCAATCATGGCGACAAGCACTACAAAATTGCACAACCCTCGAATAGGTGCACCAATGAGCAGCAATCTGCCGGAGGAGTTTGCACACTTCTGCGACCTTTATCATGAGCGCTTAGACGCTCTAACCCTGATAAAGCAGCTTATTCATATGATTAAAGCTGTACAACGCCATCGCGGTATGAGCATGGGGATGCTGGGGGGGAACCAGAGCTTTAAAGAAGAGCTGGCCAACTTGCAGATCCGCCAGGGGCGCCGCCTGCAATTACTTAGGGCTTTTGCCGCTCGTGCGGGCAACCTTTTAAGCGAGCGAGAACAAGAGAATCTGGCCAGTGCCTGGGCAACCATCAGTCACGATTGGCAGCAGGACAGCGTAATAGACAACTACGAACTCCACTGCCACCTGATCGAACAATTATTGAGCATGGTGGCCAGCCTGGGTAAACACCTGGAGCAACCCACCTCCAGCCTTGCGGGTGAGGTGCACGAGCCACAGGTCATTCAAACTGAAGGTGCTCAATTCCCCAATCGCTATAAACACCTTGAAGTGTTGCATTTCGCCACCCGCCTTATGCCAGCCGTTGCGGAGCAACTGGGTCGTATTCGCGCCCTGGCCACCTATGCCGCAGCAGTTGGTAGCCTTGATAAGGACTACACTACAAAGCTGCGCTATGTGATTCAGTGCACCCGGGTAAACAATGAAAAGCTCCGCCACCAATCCAAGCGACTTGAGGGCTTGCTGGAGAACGAATTAAGTTTGCTAGGGCAGCTAAAAAGCCACGAAATTAAGCTGGAGTTTTTGCTGGAGATGATTGAAAACGAAGTGCTAGCCGTTAACCATATAAGCGCAGATAGCAGCCGCTTTTTTAAATTGGCCACGGACATCATCGACGTGTACTTAAAACTTGTTGAGGAGGGAATCGATCTCTTGGCTCACTGGCACGAGCAGGATATAGATCACTGGGTGGATGACTGGAGCTAAGTGTTCAACATCTAGCAGGCAATACATTTAGGAGGCGATGGCCAAACAGTTAAATCGCCTCTCCGAGCAAATCCACCAACTGCCGAATAGTCTCCGTACTCTGCGGGGAGGCATCAATTATTGCGCACCCCATCCAATACTTACCCGCTAGATCCGCATCCCGCGCCCAGAGGCAGTCCACACCCAATTGAATAACAGTCTGGCCATTCACCGGCTCAGGCACATGTAACTCCAGGGTGTAGAGATGATCCTCATCGAGAGGAACATCGCCCATGATCATTAAACCCTGGCTGTGAATATTAACCAGACGCCCCAAATAAACATCTTTGAGACTGTCGTAAACATCAACGTCACCACTAATAAAGTGACGCTCCAGTTCGCGATCATGCTCGTGTGAACAATTGTGAACCATTATGCCTTCCCTACTTTGAGTGAGTCAGCGCGTTCATTCAAGGTGTGATAAATATTTTCCAACGCACGTTCAAAGAAGGGTTTGGTACTACCTGCAATTACCTTAGCCTTACCTGCCAACATGTCTCGCGCCAACTGCAATCCCGCGGCCAGCGACACCTTGCGCCCCTGCTGATCCACCAACATATAGTGTTGAGTTTTCTTGTTGTACCAGGCCACTTTTAAGCGCTTACCGCCCTCAAACTCAAACCAGGTACCAAACTCAACCATTTTAAGACTATCGACAATTTTTATCTCTTCCGGTGTCGCAGGCTGTGAACCAGCCATCACTTGTCCAGCTTTTTCTGCCGCCATGGTTTCGAGTTTATTGCGCATAGGCGCAGGGGCAGGTTCTGCCTTACGGCTCAGTAAAGCCATACGCTGCAGGGAGGCCACCGCATCCAGCAACTTGCGCCCTTTCGCCTGCTCATAGCCAATGGTTTCAAAGCCTTTCGCCAGCGCATTTAACACCACATCCTGCAGCTCCATTTGACGCGTTTTATCAGCTTGGGATGTTTTTGGCTCTATAGTCCACAGCAGGTCATCCACAATTTGCAAAGCGCGCTTCCAGCTATCGGACTTATCACCATAACGCAGCAGGATAAATGAAAGAAAATCAGACCAAGGCTGCAATAAAAGTAGCAACACTGCCGAGGGCATATCCTTGCCATCAGTGCGTTCGCGCACCTCATTGTTAACTTGAATTTTTGCTTCGCGAAGTTTTTCTTCACCCTGAGCCTTCTCCAAGGCCCGACGCTCCATCAACTCCTGACGGCGCGCAACGTTATGGGTATAAGAATTAAACTCAATTAACAGCTCAGCAAAAATCCTCACATCATTTTTAAATTCTTGCAGCAGACGGAATACCGTTGCTTTAATTTTGGTAAAAATGTCGTACTGATCACTGCCGTCATTACTTACCCAGCGAACCCCTGCCTCAGCAAGACTGTTAAGTAACACGCGCGCAGGATGCTCTGGCTGCTCAAAAAAATCCTTGTCAATAAAGGCCATTTTAAGAAAGGGCGTGTGCAAATAACTTAACAGGGCTTTAACCGAATCCGGCAAATGCGAATCAGATAACATATATTCAAACAGCATCCCCACCAAATCGATGGTTTGCATATCGCCCTGCTCTACCGCGCCGTTTTCGTTTTCGCTGGCAATTTTTTCCATCATCTGCCGACTGACTTCCGCGACCGGCTGCGGCATCAAAGTCATGTGCGTTGGCGTTGCCTCGTTAACCTGCTCGCGTGTTTGCACCACCACTTGAGTTTGCATATTGTCCAAAACACCCACCAGCTGTGCCTGGGAAAATACCTGCAAACTCGCAGTATTTACATTCACCGCTGGGTTAGCTGGAACAGGCCCGGTGGCAACAGCTGTGGCTGCCACGCCCGCAGGCACATCCACACCCGCCCCATCGCCAGGACCACCAGGAATCTGCTGGGTCACATGAGTCTGCAACAGGCGAATTGCGTTAAGTAAACTGGTTTGATATTGGATATCGTTAGGGCTTAATGTGCCGCTCAACAGCTTGTCGCTGGCACGACGGTGGTGCTGCTGCATAGCTGCATCAGAATCAGCATCAACCTGGGCGGCATCTATAGGCGATTCAAAAGGATCATCCTGTACTTTATCGCCTGCGGCGACGCCCACTGCTGAGGCCTGATCAGCACCAGGCACAAAGCGCAGATTAGGTAAGAGATTTTGCCGAATTAAATAGTCGTTCATTTCGGCATAAAGGCTATCGAGTAAGCCAATTACCTCTTGATCGAATATTTTGTAGCCGATGATTTTAGTTTTTACGTTTACCTCGATATTACTCAACACCTTGCGCAGCGATTCGCAAAATTGCACCGGGCTTGCCGGGTTGGCGCGCTCATCAATTTTTTCGCCGTCATTAAGTAGCGCCAATCGCTGATGTAAAGACCAGAGATGCTCAGCGAAAAAGTTGTCTGCGCGATGAGTAATAGAGGTAATTGCGATGGTTTCTTCCAGGTCAGAATGTTCAACCAGGGAGAGAATATCACCACTAAAACGCTCTTCACCGGTCAAGGTATTCAGGCTTTTGTTTTTAAATTTTACAAAGCCATTGGCCAGATGCTGGCAAAACTCCTGTTCGGCAGCCTGCTGCACAGCAGCCAGAAGGTTTTGAATTTCATAGAGCGCAACCTGCTCTTTATTACTTTTGGCCGCCTCGGCAAGCTCGAGCACCTGCTTGCACCACTGCCGCCAAAATGCAGGGAAGACCCTGTAGGCAAAGCCTCGAGTCAAATCACGACATTGCTTGAGATGCTGAATTACCAGCTGCTCAGTCATAGCTACAGCAGTGTATTGAGATGGCTTGGGATCAGCCCCCGGCAAACCTGATTTATGCATAGTAAGTCCATGCTTTTCCATGGTGTAAATTCCTTAGCACTCAGGGTTTGTCGCTGCAACCCTATAAGCACCTGCGCTTTTTGTTATCTGAACGCCACACTTTTCAGTGAATTAGACGCCAATATAGCCATCTTGACAATATGCTGCCAGATTAAAGGCCTATAAGGTCCGCTCAGAGTCAGTCCATAAACACCAATAATAGTCAGAAATTGGGCAAATAACATTCAACCCCTTACAGCCAACCAACAATAGTGGCGCCTTAAGAACCGAATGCAGAATACAGGCCAGCTTTTAAATACAGCAATTTTTACTTGCTGAGCCGAATACGCCACACCAAAAGCGCACCAAAACAAATCAGCACGCACCCGGTTTAGCACCAAAAAAGAGCACCGAGACAGGCGAGCAAGTCGCCAAATATAGATAAATATCTTTAAAAATCAATAATTTATATAATTGGCATTCATATTGCGAAATGCACCAAGTAATAACTGATTTGCACTCTGGGTGCTTTAGGTATTCAAAAATTTACTAATAGA
>CBIMZH010000280.1:0-4529 GCA_966248255.1 uncultured Cellvibrio sp. | reverse complement strand
GCTCGGGCTGGAGGCTGTCGAGGCTGATATTAAGGCGAGTTACGCCGGCAGTTTTTAAGTCCTGCGCATATTGGCGCAAATGCGTGCCATTGGTGGTCAGGCACAGCTCTTCCAGCCCAGGTAGTTGGCCCAGGTTTTGTGCTAACTCAATAATGCCGCGCCTGATCAGTGGCTCGCCGCCCGTCAGACGCAGCTTTTTAACGCCCAGCTGCACCAGCACCCGGCTCAAGCGGGTGAATTCCTCGATGCTTAACACCTGATCGCGGGGCAAAAAGGTCATTTCCTCCGCCATGCAGTAAACGCAGCGCAGGTCGCAGCGATCAGTCACCGATAGGCGCACATAGGTAATCTGGCGGTTAAAGCTATCGATTAATTGAGGCATAGCGTGAATTGAGTTATGGGCAATTTGCCGGGTGACTTGAGGTCTGGTTGAGCTTTTAGAGCGAACAAGTTTAATGCCAGTTCAGTCGCTCGTTTTAATCCTTTTTATTAAGCGACAGAGTATTTGCAAGTTTATGTTGAAAAACTCAGCTCCAAAATGGTGATTTTACGCTGATTGAGGCGGCTATTTCTGGCGTGGACGCTAATTATCCCGGCAGAGCCTTGGCAAGAATTTTCAATCTGTTTGAAAAATCGCCTTATAAAATATAAATGCATCATTGTGAGTCACTGTGCACCATTACTTTGTTTTTAAATGGTGCAATTATAAAAAATTCAATTTCAGTTTTTGCATCGATAAAGTGCTGCTTTGCACCAAATGAATCCAGTTTTTGTGCATAGAGTTTTGAATCTGTGCGCCTGGAACACTGGCCGGTTTTTGGTTTTGTTTTGTAAGCGGCTGAATTTATTACTAAAAAAACAATAATTTTGTAAATATCGATTTTGGCATTTGGTTTGCAATCTCCCTGTTGTACGCAAACACAGCAGGTGCTGCCATGAACCAGAATCGCTCAATCACTGCAGAAGTCTCCTTAACCCAGGTCGCTAAAACCTGTGTTAACTCTATTGGGCAGCTGTCGCGCAAGGCGTCCGATCGCTCCGGCAGCGCTGCTAATTCAGGCGGCACGGCTAAAAAATCCCGCGCCGGTAAAGTCTGGCTGGTGGGTGCAGGCCCAGGTGATGCCGAGCTGCTCACCCTTAAAGCCCTGCGCGCTATCAACGAAGCCGACATTATCTTTTTTGACTATCTGGTAAGCGCCGAGATACGCGCGCTCTTCCCCAAGAATACTCCCGCGCTTTACGTAGGCAAGGCCAAAAATCAGCACAGCATCGCCCAGCAGGACCTTAACCAATTGTTAGTGGAGCAGGCGCAAATGGGTTTGAAAGTGTGCCGCTTAAAAGGCGGTGACCCCTTCGTATTCGGTCGCGGCGGCGAAGAATTGTTAGAGCTGCGCAGCGCCGGTATTGAAGCCGAAGTGGTGCCAGGTATTACCTCCGCCTCCGGCTGCAGCACCTACGCCAATATCCCCCTGACCCATCGCGGCATTTCCCAGGGCTGCACCTTTGTTACTGGCCACGCGGAGAAATCCCTGGATGTGAACTGGAAGGCGCTGGCGCAACTGAATCACACCCTGGTGTTTTACATGGGCCTGACCCGCGCCGAAGAGATCTCCAGCCAACTGCTGGCTGGTGGTCTGGATGCCAGCACTCCGGTAGCCATTATCGAAAACGGCTGCCGCAGCAATCAGCGCGACATTATCACCGATTTGAGTGACTTCCCCGCCGCTGTAGTGCGCGAGCAGGTGCAATCGCCCGCGCTGATTCTGGTGGGCGAAGTCGTGAATTTAAAACAGCAGCTGGAGGCCGACTCCATGCAGCAATTTATCGCCAGCCAGGACATTGCCCAGCCGCAATACCTGTTGGCCTAACCGCTTAGAACTAAAACGACTCCTGGCAAAAACGCCCAGGCAACCGACTACAGATTAGAGAAACCGAGAGGCAGTTATGAAGAAGCGCATCCTAGTTGTTGGCAACGGTATGGTGGGCCACAAGTTTATCGATAACCTGGTAAACCACGAGCAGGCCGATGAATACAAAGTGATTACGTTTTCTGAAGAGCCACGCCTGGCCTATGACCGCGTGCAACTCTCCAAATATTTTTCCGGTTCAACCGCCGAAGACCTGGCGCTGACCAATGCGGATTACTACAACGAAAAATCCGTTGAATTTATTTTGAAAGACAAGGTTGTCGATATCGACTTCGACAACAAAGAAGTGCTGACTGCCTCGGGTCGCCGCGAAGGTTACGACAAGCTGGTGCTGGCCACCGGCTCTTTCCCCTTTGTTCCGCCAATTCCTGGCAACAACGGCGAACACTGTCTGGTGTATCGCACCATTGAAGATCTGGAAGCCATTACTGCCTCTGCGCAAGTCAGTAAAGTGGGTGTGGTAGTGGGCGGTGGTCTGCTCGGTTTGGAAGCGGCTAACGCGCTTAAACAAGCTGGCCTGGAAACTCACGTAGTGGAATTTGCACCGCGCTTGATGGCCGTGCAGCTGGATGAAGGCGGCGGTAAATTGCTGCGCCGCAAAATCGAAGCCCTGGGGGTAAAAGTTCACACCCAAAAAGCCACCACTGAAATTGTTGCCGGTACCGAAGCGCGCTATCGCATGAACTTTGCCGATGGCAGCCACCTGGAAACCGACATGATTCTCTTCTCTGCCGGTATTCGCCCGCAGGATGAACTGGCGCGCAAGTGCGGCATTCAAATTGGTGAGCGCGGCGGTATTGTGGTGGACAACAACTGCCAGACCAGCATCAAAGATGTGTACGCGGTGGGCGAGTGCGCCCTGTGGAACAACCGTATTTACGGCCTGGTAGCGCCCGGTTATCAAATGGCGAAAGTGGCTGTGTCGCACATCACTGGTGGCAGCGAGCAATTCCTCGGCGCCGACATGAGCACCAAACTTAAATTGATGGGCGTGGATGTGGCCTCTGTGGGCGATGCCCATGGCAATACCCCCGGCTCGCTCAGCTACACCTACAGCAACGATGTGGAAGAAGTTTACAAGCGCATTATCGTCTCCGCTGACAACAAAAAATTGTTGGGCGCGGTGCTGGTGGGTGATGCCGAAGCCTATGGCACACTGCAATCCATGTGCGTTAACGGCCTGGATCTGCCCGAAGATCCCAACTGTTTAATTCTGCCTAACGTTGAAGGCGGCGGCGCGGCCCTGGGTGTTGATGCGCTGCCCGAAACTGCGAGCATCTGCTCCTGCTATGACGTAAGCAAAGGTGCCATCTGCTGCGCGGTGCAAAACGGCGCTCGCACCATGGGCGATATTAAAGCGGTTACCAAAGCCTCCACTGGTTGCGGTGGTTGTTCGGCCCTGGCCAAGCAAGTGATGGATTCCGAGCTGACCAAACTGGGCGTGGAAGTGTCCAACCATATTTGTGAGCACTTCCCCCACTCGCGCAAAGAGCTGGCCGATATTGTTCGCGTAAAACAAATCAAATCCTTTGATGAGCTGCTGGATCAACACGGCCATGGTTTAGGTTGCGATATTTGTAAACCTGCAGTGGGTTCCATCCTGGCCTCCAACTTCAACGAATATGTGTTGGACAAAAAGCACATTGGCCTGCAGGACACCAACGATATTTTCCTGGGCAATATGCAAAAAGACGGCACCTACTCGATAGTGCCGCGTATTGCCGGTGGTGAAATCACCCCGGAAAAACTGATCGTGCTTGGCCAGATTGGTAAGGACTACAACCTCTATACCAAGATTACTGGCGGTCAGCGTATCGATCTGTTCGGCGCGCAACTGCATCAGCTGCCCGAGATCTGGAAAAAATTGGTAGATGCCGGTTTTGAAACTGGTCACGCCTACGGCAAATCTGTGCGCACGGTGAAATCCTGCGTGGGTTCAACCTGGTGTCGCTACGGTGTGCTCGACTCTGTGGGCATGGCGATTCACATTGAAAACCGCTACAAGGGCCTGCGCTCACCGCACAAACTGAAATTTGCGGTTTCTGGTTGTACGCGCGAGTGCGCCGAAGCCCAGAGCAAAGATGTGGGCGTAATCGCGACCGAAACTGGCTGGAGCTTATACGTTTGCGGTAACGGCGGTATGCGCCCACGTCACGCCGACCTGTTTGCCACCGGCCTGGATGATGTGACCCTGATTAAATATATCGACCGCTTCCTGATGTTCTACTGCCGCACTGCCGACCGTCTGCAGCGCACCTCGGTGTGGTTCGAAAACCTGGAAGGCGGTTTGGATTACCTGAAGAAAGTGGTGATCGATGACAAGCTGGGCCTGGCTGAAGACCTGGAAGCGCAAATGAATACAGTTGTGGATGCTTACCAGTGCGAGTGGAAAACCACTGTGGAAAATCCCGAGCTGCAAAAACGCTTCAAGCACTTTATTAACAGCGATGCCAAAGACGACAACCTGGCCTATGTGGTGGAGCGTGAACAAATTCGCCCGGCAACTGCCCTGGAGCGCAAGAGTCCTAACATTCAGTTTGTTGAGTTGGTTGACTAATACATTCAATGCGGCCCGCGGGTGCGGGCCAGACAAAATTCTGG
>CBIMZH010000279.1:0-4532 GCA_966248255.1 uncultured Cellvibrio sp. | reverse complement strand
GGAGCGCATTAATTTGCAGCGCGTAACCAAAGGACATGTTGGCGCGCTCAATTTTTTGCGCAGGCTTAAACACCGGCAACATGCCAATCGCTTCACCGGGGAAACCTGTACCCAAAGGCTGGCCTATACCCAGGCGCTGAAACATGTCGTGAATGCTGTCCGGCTCCAGAGTAAAAGCGATTTTGGTCATGGCGATGTTGGACGACTTGGCGATTGCACCAGCCAGATCCAGCGCACCGTAATTGCGGTGATCTTTAATGGGCTTGGTGCCCACCATCACATAACCGGGATTGGTGTCGATAATATCGGTGGGTTTAAATTTTTTTGTTTCCAGCGCCGCCAAAACCACCCAGGGCTTAACGGTTGAGCCAGGCTCATAGACATCGGTAATGGCGCGATTGCGAATGCCGCTGCCCCAGTTGCGCGAGCGGTCGTTGGGGTTGTAGCTGGGCAGGTTACTCATCGCCAGCACTTCACCAGTGAGCACATCCAAAATGACAATGGAGCCAGCTTTGGCTCCAGATTCTTCCACGGCTTTTTTCAATTCGCGATGCGCGAGGTACTGCAGGCGCAAATCAATGCTCAGCATTAAATTTTGCCCTGGGCGCGCGGCTTTAATTAAGCGCACCTCTTTGACCGTGCGCCCGCGCAAATCTTTAAGCACTTCTTTGCTGCCGCTCTCACCAGTTAACCAGGCATCGTAGGCCAGCTCCATGCCCTCCTGACCGCGGTCGTCCACATCGGTCATACCTACCAAATGCGCCGCTACATCCGCCGCTGGATAATAGCGGTGATATTCCACCTGTTCGTAGACGCCGGGAATATCCAAAGCCAATACGCTTTGCGCCGCTTGCGGTGACAGTTGGCGCTGCAGATACATAAATTCTTTTTTGCTGTAGCGCGCCAGGCGCGCTTTAAATTCAGCGGGGTTCACCCCCAGGGCGCCAGCCAATTGATCCAGGTGTTCGGTTGCTTGCGCCAGAACCTTGGGGTTGGCCCACAAGCTGGAAACCGGTGTACTTACCGCCAGCGGGTCGCCGTTGCGATCGGTAATCACACCGCGATAGGCGGGAATAACTTCGGTGCGCAAAGTGCGCGATTCGCCCTGATCTTGCAAAAACTCAAAGCCGCGATCGGCGTTGGGCAATACCTGCAGGCTGGCCACATGGCCAATCACCAACAGCACCAGGCTGCCAAGCACAACAGCAACACTGTAAAAGCGCCAGCGCGCAACACGCAGGGGCGTTTGTTTTGGCGGGCGCTGCGGGCGAGCTATGCGCGGTTCCAGGGCGGAGTGTTTCATGGCAGCCTGGCTCCACTGGCGCTGACCATAATGATGTCATCCGGTGTGGGCGCCATCATATAGAGCTCGGAGGTTGCGGCATTCTCCACTCGGCCATAGGCCGCCCAGGTGCTCTGTTCAAGCAGATATTGACCCCACTGCACTTGCAACTGCGAGGCTTCACGACGCAGAGTTTCCAATTCATTCACATCGCGACGCACAACCTGAGTTGTCGCCACCACGCCCAGTGCCGAGGCCACTACTGCCAGCCACAATACCGCTGTCAGCAAGATGCCAACGGCGGTAATCGGCTTTTTATGTAGAGGGCGGAACTGACTCATGAAAACCCTGTTTTGTTAATGGTTGATTTGTTTAGGGGTAATACGTTGAGTAGCGTTTACAATTTTTCGGCCACGCGCATAACGGCGCTGCGCGACCTGACATTTACATCCACTTCGCTATCGCTTGCTTTAAGCGCCTTGCCACAGGAGCGCATAGTGCGATTGAGCTGTTCATCGCGCACAGGCAGGCCCTTGGGGATTGGGTCGCCCTGCTCTTGCTGGCGAATAAAGCGCTTAACCAATCTGTCTTCCAATGAGTGGAAGCTGATCACCACCAGACGGCCACCAGGTGCTAATACTTCCAGCGCCTGAGCCAGCACATCTTCCAAATCCAGCAGCTCGCGATTGACCTGAATACGAATGGCCTGGAAGGCGCGGGTCGCCGGGTGCTTGCCTTTTTCCCAGGCGGGATTAGCCGCCTTAATCACTTCAGCCAAATGCCCGGTGCGGGTAAAAGGCTTTTTTTGCCGCTCGGTTATCAGTGCGCGCGCCATGCGCTTGGCAAAACGCTCCTCGCCGTACTCCTTTAACACCCAGGCAATTTCCGACTCCTCAGCGGTGTTCACCCAATCGGCCGCGCTCATGCCGCGCGATTGGTCCATACGCATATCCAGCGGGCCATCCTGCATAAAGCTAAAACCGCGCTCAGCTTCATCCAGTTGTGGCGAGCTGACACCTAAGTCCAGCAGCACCCCGCTCACCTTGCCGAGCATGCCGCGCGCTTCTACCAGGGCTTTTAATGCGGCAAAGGAGTCGTGAGCTATTTCAAACCGGGTTTCGCCTGAAAATTTTTCCTCAGCCGTTGCTATGGCTGCCAGGTCCTTGTCTATCGCCATCAGGCGCCCCTGAGGCCCCAGGCGGCTTACAATCAAGCTGCTGTGCCCACCGCGGCCAAAAGTGCCGTCGACGTAAAAACCTTGGGTATCGGTAATCAGGGCTTCCACCGCCTCGTTGAGTAGGACGGTTATATGTTGCAGGTCAGTCATGCCAGCCCCTAGAAAGAGAGATTTTGCAGTTCGGCGGGCATCTCGCCGTCTACTGGCTCGTCGAGCAGCGCATTCCAGCTGTCTTCGCTCCAGAGTTCCAATTTGTTACCCAGGCCGACCAACATGGTTTTTTTATCGATATTGGCGTAGTCGCGCAGGGTGGGAGGCAACAGGATGCGGCCATTGGCATCCATCTCCAGGGTGTGGGAGTAGCCAATCAGCAAGCGCTGTATACGGCGGGCATGCTTGTTCAGGCTGGGCAGCTTTTGAATGTTTGGCAGTATTTGCAGCCATTCGGGTTCGGGATAAACCAGCAAGCAGCGCTCTTCGGTATGGGCAGTCACCACCAAACGACCGGCAGAAGTCTCCATCAACGTATCGCGAATGCGCGTTGGTATCGCCATGCGACCCTTGGGGTCCATGTTGATGGAATGACTACCCGTAAACACTTATCACCACTTGAAGGAATTATTTTCCACAAAAAACCACATTTACCCACTTTTTCCCACGACGCTCACTATAAATGGGGGCAGGGCAAAGTCAAGCGAACCGCCAGCAAAACAGCGGGAAAAAACCGAGAAAAATCAGGAATTTGGCAGCGAAAATACAAGAAGTGGCAAAATAGACAGGCAGCAAGAAGGTGGTAAATTCAAAGAAAACAAACAACTAGAATCGAAACTTAAAGTAATACTTTAAGTTTGAAACTATTTGGTCGTTTTAATTTGGGATTTTTAGAAGGATTTGACCTATAGGGTCAAAAAACAAACAGAACTCTCGAACACGCATATCTCACAAAAACATCTGGCGGGCGCCACTAACGGAAGCATCGCAGCCTAACCCAAGGATTGAGACACTGACAAGCCCCACAGGAAAATACCGGTGCCCCCAGAGGCTGGGCACTGGCCGTAAATTAGGTTGAGTTAGCCGATAAGCCGGGTTCTGTCGTGGACAGTCATTCATCTGGGACAAGTGTCACCACTTGCCTCGAGCGACCTACCCGAATCCGATGCGGGCCGCACCAATGGATTCCTATTTGGTCTTGCTCCGAGCGGGGTTTACCATCGCCGCAGACTGTTGCCAGCTGCGCGGTGCGCTCTTACCGCACCGTTTCACCCTTACCGGTTCCGGTTTGCCCTAAAGCACCTGGAACTTAGGCGGTTTGCTTTCTGTTGCACTTTCCGTAGGCTCGCGCCTCCCAGGCGTTACCTGGCGCTCTGCCCTATGGAGCCCGGACTTTCCTCCCCGACACACTGACAACTACCCGAAGGCAGCGGCCAATAGTTTCGGAGCGACTGTCTGGCCAACTCAGGGCGCGCACACTACTCTTCGCCAGCGCAAAGCGCAAGCTCAAAAAAGCATCTACTTTTGCCGCAAAAGTAAAAAAATGTCACTGATTGCCACAATAAAAATAAGGTAAATTTTCATTGTTCTGCAAAACTGGTATTTTCTTGGCTTTACGCTATTAATTGATGATTGCTCAGAATCAAAACCGCTCAATTATCATTCGATAAGACCTTTAAAAATAAAAACTTAGGAGTTTCTCTCGTGAGATATTGCCCCCCTAAATTACTCGCGCTTGCGATCGCTAGTTGGATCTCTTCGCAAGCCTTGGCACAGGGAACGCCAGCACTCGAAGAGGTTCTGGTAACCGCGCAAAAAAGAGTGCAAAGCCTGCGCGTTATTCCACTTTCTGTGGATGCAATTTCCGGCGAGAAAATCGAAAAAACCGGGTTGACCAATATTCAAAACATGGCGGATTACATCCCCAGCTTTAATATGACCCAAACAGGTATAGGCACCAATATCGCCATTCGCGGTATCAGCTCCGGGGTCAACCAGGGTTTTGAGCAGTCCACCGCGCAATTTGTCGATGGTATTCACTATGGTCGCGCCCAATTGGCGCGCGCGCCCTTTCTCGATATC
>CBIMZH010000278.1:0-4539 GCA_966248255.1 uncultured Cellvibrio sp. | reverse complement strand
ACCTGACTACGCCAGTGCCCTGGCGGAGATGCTCTCGGTACTGCACCGCATCGCCATTGCCCAGGCGTTGCCTGAGGCAGTGGACAACAGCCAGGGCGACCGCGAGCGGATTATGACTTTGGCGCAGCAGATCGCCTCTGAAGATGTGCAGCTGTTTTATCAAACGGCCTTGTTGGGTCGTCGCGACCTGCCATTAGCGCCGGACCCGCGCGCCGGTTTTGAGATGGTATTGCTGCGCATGCTCGCCTTTAAGCCCCAGGGCGTGATTGATATGCCAACCCAGGCATTGCCCCAGTCGAATTCCCCAGTGCCCCAGCGCGCAAGCCAGGGCCCTGGCGCTCAACCGGCTGCACCGCTCGCTCAGCCTCAGGTTGCAGCGCCAGCCCAGCCAGCTGCAGTGGCGCAACCCGTGGCGTCAGTTCAGGCTCCTGTTGCTCCTGTTGCTCCTGTTGCTCCTGCTCCAGTGCCAGCATCTGCACCTGTGGCACCTCAAATCAGTGCGCCTGCTGTCCAGCCGCCATTTGATGGTCCTTACGATAATGCGCCCTCAGCGCCCATAGTTAGCCAAGCCCCAGTTGCTAGCCCGGTACCAGAGCAGATTTCGGCGCCAGTCTACGAGCAGGCGCCAGCTATGGATTCACCGCCGGACTATGGCGATATGCCTGCGGATGACGACTACGAAGACTATGCGCCAGCGTCTGCTTACTATGAGTATCCAGGCGATGCGCAAGAGGTAAATCCCGCAAAAAAGCCTGAAGCGGCCCAGCCGCCTGCCTCCAGCCAGCCAGAGTTGTCCGCCGCTCCGGCGCTTTCGCCTGCGCCAGTGGTTGCGCCGGCTCCAATGCCCGAGCCAATTGCGCGCAAGCAAATAGAAAAAGTCAGCTATGACGCTGCCGGCCCCGACAACTGGACGCAAATTTACCTGGGCCTGGGTGTAACTGGCATTCTCCAGAGCACCGCCTCAAATGCGCAAATGATTGGCCGCCAGCAAAATGAATTTCATTTTGTACTGGATGACAATAACAGCACCCTCTACGACCCCAGCCATCAGCAGCGTTTGGCCGATTTATTAAGTGATTACTTTGCGGCGCCCATTCGCGTGCTAATTAACCTGGGTAAAATTACCGCAGAGACACCCGCAGCTATGGCAATCCGCTTGCGTGCCGAGCGTCAGCAGGATGCGGTTAACGCTATCCACAGCGACCCGATTGTGCAGAAACTCATTGCCCATTTCGATGCGGTTATCCGCGAAGATTCGATTCAACCTGTTATCTAGATTTAGCGAAATAAGCGAGGAACCCATGAAAGGCCTTGGCGATTTGATGACACAAGCCCAGCAGATGCAAGCCAATATGCAGAAGATGCAGGAAGATTTGGCTAAAGCGGAAGTGACCGGCCAGGCCGGTGCGGGCCTGGTATCGGTAGTGATGACCGGTCGTCACGATGTCAAAAGTGTGAGTATCGACGACAGCCTGATGAGTGAAGATAAAGAGATGCTTGAAGACCTGCTGGCGGCGGCGGTAAACGATGCGGTGCGCAAAATCGAAACCCGCAATCGCGATGAAATGGAAAAAATGACTGCCGGTATGGGCATGCCCCCCGGTTTTAAAATGCCATTTTAATTTCCCAATTATTGTTGAGTCAGGTGCATGTTTAGCCCTTTGATTGATGAGCTTATGTCCTCCCTGCGCTGCCTGCCGGGGGTTGGCCCCAAGTCGGCGCAGCGCATGGCGCTGCACCTGCTGGAACGGGATAAAGTCGGCGCTGAGCGCCTGGCCAAAAGCCTGCAGCGCGCCATAGACGGAGTAGGGCGCTGCACTCGTTGCCGCACCCTCACTGAGCAGAGCCTCTGCGGCATCTGTCGCAATGAGCGGCGCGACCCCGAGCTGTTATGTGTGGTGGAAACACCCGCCGATGTGCTGGCGATTGAGCAAGCGGGCACCTATCAGGGCAAATACTTTGTTTTGCTCGGCCATTTGTCGCCAATCGACGGCGTAGGTCCCGAGGACATAGGTGTGGATCAGTTGCTGCAATTGCTGCAGAGCGAGCCTATTAAAGAAGTGATCCTGGCCACCAACCCCACCGTAGAAGGTGAGGCGACGGCCTTTTATATTAGCGAGCGAGCAAAGCCACTCAATGTGACTGTGTCGCGCATCGCCCATGGCGTGCCCCTGGGGGGCGAGCTGGAATTTATTGATGGCGGGACCCTGGCCCACGCCTTCTCACTGCGTAGAAGTATTTAATTCTGATGTTGATTCCCACCGAACCAATTTGGGTTGATCAGGACGATCAACTGGCCGAACTTTGCCAGCGCTGGCGCCAACAGGCATCCATAGCCGTGGATACCGAGTTTATGCGCAGCGAGACTTTTTATCCCATCGCCGGTTTGCTGCAAATTGGCGATGGACAGGGCTGTTACTTGATCGACCCTCTGGCAATTCGCAATACCCAGCCGCTTAAAGATCTGCTGCTCGATGAACAGGTCACCAAGGTGCTTCACTCCTGTTCCGAGGATTTGGAGGTATTCCAGCGCTGGTTGGAGATAGTCCCTTCGCCGCTGTTTGATACCCAGGTGGCCGCTGCCTTTGCCGGCCTGGGCTTTGGCCTGGGTTACGCCAATCTGGTGCGCACCCTGCTGACGATTGAAATCCCCAAAGACGAAACCCGCTCCGACTGGTTGCAGCGCCCCTTAAGTCAATCCCAGCTTAAGTACGCCGCGCTGGATGTCGCCCATATGCTGGTGGTCTACGGCAAGTTGCTGCAGCAGCTTAAAGCCAGTAATCGCCTTGAGTGGGTGAAGAGTGATTGTGCGGATTTGGTAGACGCGGCGCGCTCGCCCAATGACTTTAGTGAGGCCTATGCCAAGGTGGGCTTTGCCTGGAAGCTCTGGCCACAGGAGCTGGCGATATTGCGCGAGCTGTGTATTTGGCGCGAGACAGAAGCGCGGCTGCGCGATATTCCGCGCAATCGCCTGATTAAAGAACCCAGCTGCTGGGAGATAGCGCGTAAAAAGCCGCGCGATCTGGCCGCGCTGCAGCGCATACCGGACATCCCCTCGCGCACCCTTAAGCATGACGCCCAGCAGTTATTGGCTATAGTGGAAGAACAGCAGGGCACAATTGAATCCAGCTGGCCACTGCGGGTTAACCCGCCCTTGGCGCAAAGTGAAGGGCCTTTAATGAAAGCGCTTAAACAATTTGTGCGCACCAAAGCAGAAGCGGATGCAATTCCGCCTGAAGTTTTAATTCGTAAGAAGGATTATGAGTTTATTGTCCGCTCAGGGATGGAATCGGGCGACTATCGCTTACCCGAGCGGCTAAATGGCTGGCGTTACCCCATTATTGGTGAGGGCCTTTTGCACATTGCCCAAGCTCATGGGGCTGAGCCCGCCAGCGAATAACTCTATCCGGTGACCTGTTTATGAAGATCATTTGCCAAATTTTCCGCAGCCCCAAAGAAGAAGGTATGTACCTCTATGTTAAAAAAGAGGATGGCCTGTCACGGGTACCGGATGATTTGCTCAAACTGTTTGGCACACCCCAGCCAGCCATGGTGATACTGCTCACCCCGGATAAAAAGCTGGCGCAAACCTCGGTGGAAAAGGTAGCTGAAAGCCTGGATGAAAAGGGCTTTTTCCTGCAGTTGCCGCCGCGCGATCAGCTGGATGATGAGCAGCGCCGTCTGCGCACGCTCAACTCCAAACTCTCAGGCCAGTAATTGCTATGGCGCAACAGGTATTCTGGCTCGCCAAAAAACTGGGCGAGATGTCCAAAGCTGAATTTGAAGCCCTCTGCGATGGCTGCGGCAAATGCTGCCTGCACAAGCTGGAAGATGAAGATACCGGCGATGTTTACTACACCAAAGTCGCCTGTCGCTATTTGGATCACACCAGCTGCCGCTGTCAGGCCTATGATCAGCGCCAACAGCTAGTGCCCGAATGTGTCGTGCTTACCCCTGAGTCGGTAAAAGATACCTATTGGCTTCCGGAAACTTGCGCCTATCGCTTGATAGATCAAGGCTTGCCGCTGTTTGACTGGCACCCGCTGATTTCCGGCGACCCTGATTCTGTGCATAAAGCCGGCATGTCCGTTTCTGGTCAGGTGTTGCACGAGCAGGATGTGGCCGAAGAGGATCTGGAAGATCATATTGTTCGCTGGGTCTAGCTTACTTGGATCCGAGCAGGCTTGATTGGTGGCCTTACGTCTGTTGGCTTCGGTTATTTAATTTTTTTGTTTAGGGTTTGTGGAGTCTGGTAGTGGAAAATATGACGGAATTGGAATACGCCTGGATGATTTATCTGATCGGTGCTGTGGGTTGCTGCCTGGCTACCTGGCTGTTATTCCGCCGCGCCGGTCGTGCCTGGGTGCATTTCTTTGTTATTACTGTGGCGGTAATTCTGTTTACTCCCTTTTCGCTTAAGTTGCCTGAGCAGCCAATGCTGATGGCACCCGCAGTATTTGCAATCGCCTTTGGTTTTCTTGAGCATGGCCTGGACCATGTTAGAGAAATGATTAAGTTGCTATTAGGGCTTTGGGCTTT
>CBIMZH010000277.1:0-4541 GCA_966248255.1 uncultured Cellvibrio sp. | reverse complement strand
TGATCTTCCTCGGCGGCCATGTGTCCATGCCGCAACTGTTTGCGCTGGTCTTCCCGGCGATATGTGGTGTTCTGGTGTTGGCGGCGCTTATGTTCCCCGGCGTGACTGGCCATGTGGTTACCGAGAAAGATCCGCGTAAATTTACCGGTATGGACTGGGCGATTGTAGGGACCTTCTTCTCCACCATCGTGTGCACCATGCTGTTTAACTTCTTCTTCCATGTGCCGCCGGTACTGACATTCCTGACCGGTCTGTCGATCATGTTCTTTATTGGCCACTTTATGCAGCTGGATAAAGAGGAGACTCGCATCCTTGAGTATGTGCGCCAGATCGAATACGAAACCCTGTTGTTCTTCCTGGGTATTTTGCTCTTGGTGGGTATGCTCAAAGAGATAGGCACCCTGGAGACTCTGACCGAGTTTTACTCCCAGGTGGCTCCGGCTTACGCCAACTATATGATGGGCCTCTTCTCGGCGCTGATTGATAACGTACCTCTGACCGCTGCGCTACTTAAATCCGACCCGGTGCTGCCAATCTCCGAATGGCTGGCGTTGACCTATGGTGTGGGTGTGGGCGGTTCACTGCTGGCGATTGGTTCCGCTGCAGGGATTATTGCCATGAGCAAAGTGAAAGGCCTGACCTTTGGTAGCTACCTGCGTTACACACCGCTGGTACTTGTCGCCTATTCTTCTGGTTATGCCATTACCCTGTTGATTGCCGACTTGCTTTTTGGTGTTTAAAGCCGAGCGCTTATAGTCAGAAAAACTAAAAAGCCGGGCTTGTCCCGGCTTTTTTATGGGTGCTTAAATAATTTACTGATTATTTATATGTTGCAATCAGGGGCACTGGCAGTATGCGCGCAATTTATCCTGCCAACTTGGGTGTCCTCCATGTCCAGTCTCGTTATCGCCAAGCTCGACCTTATGTATGTCGGCATTATCATTTTCTCGGGCTTGCTCGGGGGAGTGATTGCGCAAAAAATCAAAGTGCCAGACATAGTGCTGTTTTTGTTAATCGGTATTGGTCTGGGGCCGGCGGTTAGCGGCCTGGTGGATGTAGCTCCCGACTCCACCATGAATCAGATAGTACTCACCATAGGCGCCTGTTACCTGTTGTTTGAAGGTGGTGCCACCCTGCGCTTTTCGGTGCTCAAAGAAATCTGGATTACCCTGCTGGTGATAGCCACGGTTGGTGTGCTTATTACTGGCGCCATTACCACCGGCGCCGCTGTGTGGATGGGCTTGCCCTTGGCGACTGCTCTGGTGTTGGGCGCGCTCACCGCCTCTACCGATCCGGCAACCCTGGTGCCTATCTTTAAGCAGATTCCTATTAAAGATCGCGTCGCGCAAACGGTGATGAGTGAGTCTGCGTTTAACGATGCCATGGGTGCGATTGCGACCTTTTCGGTAGTCACCTTTGTGATGGGCGCCGCCGGTGGATTTAGCCTGGCTCATTCTGCCAAACAGCTGCTGTGGGAGGCAGGCGTAGGCATAGCGCTGGGTGCGCTGGTGGGCTACCTCACCGCTTTTTTGATGGCGCACCACGCCTTTGGTGTCTTCCGCGATGTGACTCCATTTGTCATTGTGCTGGCGGTTATCACGGTTTACCTCCTCGCCGATACTGTGGAGGCCTCAGGCTTTATGGCGGTATTTACCTGCGGTGTTATGGTGGGTAACAAGGATTCACTCAAGCTGCCTATGGATGAGCACGAGCACGAATACCTGGAAGACTATGTGGGCAATACTGCGCTGCTGATGCGTATGTTTATCTTTATCCTGCTCGGCTCCCAGGTGGATTTCGCCCTGCTTAAAGAGTATTTGGGCATAGGCCTGGCACTGCTGGCGGTGTTTGTCCTGGTGGCTCGCCCGCTAACCGTATTGCTCTGCGCCGCCCCCGACAGACGCGCCAAGTGGAGCTGGCAGGAGCTGGCGTTTATGTGCTGGACCCGCGAGACAGGTGTTATCCCCGCAGCGCTGGTGGGCATGCTGGCGGGTATGAAAGTGCCGGGCATTAATGTGGTAGGTGCCATTACCTTTATATTTATTCTGGGGACCATTCTTATCCAGGCGCCGACCACCGCCCTGCTTGCCGGTAAGCTGGGGCTGCTCAAGCCCGAAGGAAAGTAACCCCGAATGCCCCTGGGCCGGAGCCTGGCTCCGGCCTTATCGCCAGGGTTACTTATAGCCATAGTTTCCTTTACTTGATTAGGCAACTTCTCTAGACTGCCTGCTTCTTGTCGGGGTGCTGGTCTGAATGATCAGCTGAGAAATACCCGCCGACCTGATCCGGTTAGTACCGGCGTAGGGAACGAGAGCAATACCCGTCTCACAGGCATTTTGCCTCTCTCATTCCGCGCCTTATATTCTCCTGCGGAAGCCAGATGACCCAAGTCCACACGCCTATAGCCTTAACTATTGCCGGTAGCGATTCCGGTGGTGGCGCCGGTATTCAGGCAGATTTAAAAGCCTTTTCTGCGCTGGGCGTATTTGGCTGCAGTGCCATAAGCTCGCTCACCGCGCAAAACACCCTGGGGGTGCAGGGCGTATTTCCCGTGCCGCCCGAGTTCGTCCAACAGCAAATCCACTCGGTACTTAGCGACCTGGCGGTAGGTGCCATTAAAACCGGCATGCTCGCCACGGCGGATATTATTCGTGCCGTGGCTGATAGCCTGGCCGCATTCGTCGCTATTCCCCTGGTGGTAGACCCGGTAATGATCGCCACCAGCGGTGATCGCCTGTTGGATGAAGATGCCGTAGCGGTGTTAATCGAGCAACTGCTGCCCAGGGCGACACTCATAACCCCCAATTTGCACGAGGCGGCAGCGCTGTTAAATCAGCCCTTGGCTGCAGATATTAAAACTATGCAGCGGCAGGGTGAGGCGCTGTTAGATCTGGGCGCTAAAGCCGTACTTATGAAAGGTGGTCATTCAGGCGCGAGCGAAGCCACCGACCTGCTAGTGACTGCGGCGGGCGTTAAAGCCTTTAGCGCAGCGCGCCTGCAAACTCGCAACACCCATGGCACCGGCTGCACTTTGGCTTCGGCCATAGCGGCTGGCCTGGCCAAAGGCTTGTCGTTAGATGAATCCGTAGCTCAGGCAAAACACTATTTGCACGCAGCCCTGGCTGCGAGCGAAAAATTACATATTGGTCAGGGCTCAGGTCCCGTCCATCACTTTCACGCATTTTATTAAATGAAAAAGCACAACCGGCCAGCGTCGGGGAGAAACCTATGAACACCAGCATCGATAAAATTCTCAGCCAAAGCGCCCAGGTGGACCAAGCCTCGGTACAACCTTTTACCGGCTCGCAAAAAATTTACGTAGAAGGTTCGCGCCCGGATATCCGCGTACCTATGCGCGAAATTACCCTGGCCGATACTCCTACCGATTTTGGCGGCGAGAAAAATCCACCGGTGCGTGTGTACGATACCTCTGGCCCCTATACCGATCCGGAAGCAACAATTGATTTGCGCACTGGCCTTGCCGATATTCGCAGTGCCTGGATTGAAGAGCGCAATGACACAGAAATTCTTGAAGACTCCAGCTCCACCTTTACCAACGAGCGCTTGGGCGATGAGTCGCTGGCGCACCTGCGCTTTAACCTGACGCGCAAACCGCGTCGCGCCAAAGCGGGCATGAACGTATCGCAAATGCACTATGCCAAAAAAGGCATTATTACCCCTGAGATGGAATACATTGCCATCCGCGAAAACATGGCGCTGGCGCAAGCCAAAGAGCGCGGCGATGTGCAGCACCCAGGCATGAGCTTTGGTGCAAACATTCCCAAAGAAATTACCCCCGAATTTGTGCGCGAAGAAGTGGCCCTGGGCCGCGCCATTATCCCTGCTAACATTAACCACCCAGAGTTGGAGCCGATGATTATCGGCCGCAACTTTTTGGTGAAAATTAACGGCAATATCGGCAACTCGGCGCTGGGTTCTTCCATTGAAGAAGAAGTGGAAAAACTCACCTGGGGTACCCGTTGGGGTGCAGATACCGTAATGGATTTATCCACCGGCAAAAACATTCACGAAACCCGCGAGTGGATTATCCGCAACTCCAACGTGCCCATCGGCACTGTACCCATTTACCAGGCGCTGGAAAAAGTTAACGGTATTGCCGAAGACCTGACCTGGGAAATTTTCCGCGATACCTTGATAGAGCAGGCCGAGCAGGGCGTTGATTACTTCACCATTCACGCCGGGGTACTGCTGCGCTATGTGCCGCTTACCGCCAAGCGCGTTACCGGTATTGTGTCCCGCGGTGGTTCAATTATGGCCAAGTGGTGTCTGGCGCATCACAAAGAGAATTTCCTCTACACCCACTTCGATGAAATCTGCGAAATTATGAAAGCTTACGACGTGAGCTTCTCGCTGGGTGATGGCTTGCGTCCAGGTTCTATTGCCGATGCCAACGATGAAGCGCAATTCGGTGAACTGGAAACCTTGGGTGAGCTGACGCAAATCGCTTGGAAACACGATGTGCAGTGCATGATTGAAGGCCCAGGTCACGTGCCTATGCACATGATCAAAGAGAACATGGA
>CBIMZH010000276.1:0-4548 GCA_966248255.1 uncultured Cellvibrio sp. | reverse complement strand
CTGACCAGTTCGCTGTTGTGGAGCTGTCTGTTGCTCACCTCTACCAGTGCCCTGGCATTACCCGACGACCGCAATCAGCCAATTAAAGGTGCGGCCGACAATCTGGTAATTGATCAAAAAAACGGCCTGGCAACCTACACCGGCAATGTCACCATCCAACAGGGATCGCTGCGCATTGATGCGGACAAAATCGTGGTTCACACCCGCGCCGATGGCACTGCCGATCAAATTATTGCCAATGGCGCACCAGCCAAATTTGAGCAGCAACCCAGCCCCGAACAAGGCTTTATCAAAGCCCAGGCCAGCAAGATTACCTACACCCCGGACCAGGAGCGCCTGCTGCTGGTGGAAAATGCCAGTATCGCCCAGGGTGGCGACACCATGAGCGGCCCGCAAATCGACTACAACCTGGCCAACGAGATCATGAAAGCCGCCGGTGGTCGCGTCGAGTTTGTGATCACCCCCAAAGCCGACAAAGAACAGAAGAAATAAATCGCCATGCCCAGCCTACACGCCCAGCACCTTGCGAAAAGCTACAAAAAACGCCAGGTGGTTAAAGATGTATCCATGAGTGTCGACAGCGGCACTATCGTTGGTCTGCTCGGCCCCAATGGCGCCGGTAAAACCACCTGTTTTTACATGATTGCCGGCCTGGTAGCGGCGGATAACGGCCGGGTACTTATCGATAACCTGGACATCACCCCCCTGCCCATTCACGGCCGCGCGCGCGCCGGTATTGGCTATTTGCCGCAGGAGGCGTCCATCTTTCGCAAGCTGTCGGTGGCAGATAATATTTTGGCCATACTCGAAACCCGCGCCGACCTCAATCGCAAACAGCGCCTCGCCAAGCTGGAGTCGCTGCTGCAGGAATTTCACATCACCCATATCCGCGACAGCCTGGGCATGTCACTGTCGGGAGGCGAGCGCCGCCGGGTAGAGATTGCCCGCGCCCTGGCGACCGATCCGCAATTTATTCTGTTGGATGAACCCTTTGCTGGTGTGGACCCCATTTCGGTAAACGACATCAAAGAAATTGTTCGCCACCTTAAAGATCGCGGCATAGGCGTACTGATTACCGACCACAACGTGCGCGAGACATTGGATATCTGCGAAACCGCCTATATCGTCAGCGAAGGCCACATTATCGCCCAGGGCCAGCCAGAGACCATTCTCAGCAACCCCAGGGTGCGCGAAGTCTACCTTGGCGAGCATTTCCGCCTTTAAAAACAGCGCCCGGGCATAAGCCCGGCACTGGGATAACTATTTGAATGCCAGTGCTTGACTTTTCTTTTTTTCTGTACATTAGGCATAAAGCTTGCTTAGAGTTATTGCCTGCAATCAAAAGGCTGACTAAACTCCTGATAAAACACAATTCAGCTTTTAGCGAGTTACCACTACAGCTCAACGTCCTCAGGGTTTGTCGTTCCTAGAATGAAGCACTCACTCCAGCTAAAACTCGGTCAGCAGCTCACCATGACCCCTCAGCTGCAACAGGCAATACGCCTCTTGCAGCTCTCCACACTTGATCTTCAGGCTGAAATTCAGGAAGCCCTGGATTCCAACCCCATGCTTGAAATGGAGGAGTCCTACGAGGCGGCGGATAACAGCGAGACAAACTACAACAACGACACCAATGACAGCAGCGATTACGAGCGCACCCAGGAAGTAGCCGGTGACCCTGACGCAGCTAACGGCGACAAGCTGATCGACAATTTCAACTCCAGCAGTACAACCAGCGACAACTACAGCGAAAGCGAAAGTTATGGCGAAAGCGAAAGCTTCCGCGAAACCAGCGACAATGAAATCTACGGCGATGGCGACTCCTTTGGCGATAACAACGCCGAGTGGACAGAGTCGATTCCCAGCGACCTGCCCGTAGACACCAGCTGGGACGATGTCTACCAGGCATCCTCAGGTGGCAGCTCCAGCAACTACGACAATGAAGATGGCGATTTTGAAAGTCGCCGCGCCGCCGCCGATTCGCTCTATGACCACCTGATGTGGCAACTTAACCTGACCCCCTTTTCCGACCGCGACCATATTATTGCCATGGCCATTATTGATGCGGTTGAGCCCAGCGGTATGCTCTCCATCAGTATTGCCGAGATTGCCGAAGGCCTGGCGCAAGAGCTGGAGGAACTGGAAGAGGATGAAGTGGTTGCCGTGCAACACCGCATCCAGCAATTTGATCCCTGCGGCGTATGCAGCCAGAATCTCGCCGAGTGCCTGTTGGTTCAATTGCAACAGCTGCCAGCAAACACGCCTTTTCTCGAAGCGGCAAAACTCATTGCCAAACTTTATCTGCCACTGCTCGGCAGCCGCGACTACCGCCAGCTGATGCGCCGCACCAAGCTCAAAGAAAGCGAGCTGAGCCAGGCGATAGTGCTGATTCAAAGCCTCAACCCCCGCCCCGGCGATATGATCGCCAGCGGCGATACCGAATATGTAGTGCCGGACGTGTTTGTAGAAAAACGCGATGGCCGCTGGATTGTCGAACTCAACCCCGAAATTGCCCCGCGTCTGCGCATCAACGCCGATTACGCCTCCATGGTGCGCCGCGCCGATTCCAGTAGCGACAACACATTCCTCAAGGACAATCTGCAGGAGGCGCGCTGGTTCCTCAAAAGCCTGCAAAGCCGCAATGAAACCCTGCTTAAAGTAGCCAGCTGTATAGTCGAAAAGCAGCGCGGTTTTCTCGAATATGGCCCCGAAGCCATGAAGCCCCTGGTACTGCACGACATTGCCGAAATTGTCGGCATGCATGAATCGACCATTTCGCGGGTGACAACGCAAAAATTTATGCACACCCCCCAGGGCATTTTTGAACTTAAGTACTTTTTCTCGAGTCACGTGAGTACTGACTCAGGTGGTGAGTGCTCCTCCACCGCGATTCGCGCGATCATCAAAAAGCTGGTCAGCGCTGAAAACCCGAAAAAGCCGCTGAGCGACAGCAAGATCACCGAGCTGCTTGCAGATCAGGGCATACAGGTGGCGCGCCGCACTATCGCCAAATATCGCGAGTCGCTAAATATTCCGCCGTCCAATGAGCGCAAGACACTCTAAACGACTAAGCTGAGACCCATACACTTCTATCAGGAAACAAGTTCAAGGCTGATATCCAGGGTGAAGGCGCGCATGGCGCTTTCATACTAAATCCAAGCAAGACGAGAGGAAGTACCTATGCAAATAACTATCAGTGGCCACCACCTGGAAGTTACTGACTCACTTAAAAATTACGTGACCAGCAAAATAGAACGACTCGATCATCATCACGACCGCATTACCAATACCCACGTTATTTTGACCGTCGAAAAGCTGGTACAAAAAGCCGAGGCCACGATTCACGTCAGCGGTAAAGATCTGTTTGCTGATGCCACGCACGAAGATCTCTATGCCGCTATAGATGCCCTGGCCGACAAACTGGACCGCCAACTGATTAAACACAAAGAGAAAATGCGCAGCCACCGCTAAGCCGGTGTGCAGCAATTAGATCACTATGGACATTCAAGCGTTAATCACCCCCAAGCGCACCCTCTGCGGTGTCGAGGGGGGCAGCAAAAAAAGAGCCCTGGAACTCCTGGCCAATACCATCGCCCAGGACGTTCCAGGCATAGATGCCGAAGACCTCTTCCGTCGCCTGATTGCGCGCGAGCGCCTGGGCTCAACCGGAATCGGCCACGGCATTGCCATTCCCCACTGCCGCGCAGAAAACTGCACCGGCACTCTGGGCGCACTCATCACTCTGGCCGAGCCGGTCGACTTTGACGCAATAGATTCACAGCCCGTCGATATTCTGTTTGCCATGCTGGTCCCTGAAGAGGCGCACGATGAGCATTTGCAAAATCTGGCCGCCCTCGCAGGCGCGCTGAGCAATAGCGATTTTCGTGAAAAACTGCGCGCCGCTACCAGCGACCAACAACTCTATGAAACAGCTACGGGAAATCAGCTGAGCGAGTAAAGCCCATGCATCTTGTGATTGTCAGCGGCCTGTCCGGGTCGGGAAAAAGTACTGCGCTGCACGTGTTGGAGGATGTGGGTTTTAACTGCATCGACAACCTGCCGGTGAGCCTATTGCCGGCACTGGTAGCGCAGATACAAATTCACAAAGACGACTCACAAAAATTTGCCATAGGCATAGATGTGCGCAATGCCTGGCAGGATTTAAGTATTTTTCCACCGATGATTGCCACCCTGAAAGAGGCGCGTCTGCCCTTTCAAACCCTGTTTCTCGACTCCCAGCCCGCAGTGCTGATCCAGCGCTTTAGCGAAACCCGGCGCAAACATCCACTGAGCGACAAGCACACCAGCCTCGAAGAGGCGATTAATGCCGAGCAGCATTTGCTCGAGCCAATTCGCGATACCGCCGACCAGATAATCGACACCAGCCACCTCAATCTGCACGAGCTGCGCGACCTGGTTAAAGAGCGCATAGTTGGCCGCAGCGAATCCACTATGGCGATTCTGTTCGAGTCCTTTGGCTTTAAGCACGGTTTACCGGTGAATGCCGATCTGGTCTATGACGCCCGCTGCCTGCCCAACCCCCACTGG
>CBIMZH010000275.1:0-4554 GCA_966248255.1 uncultured Cellvibrio sp. | reverse complement strand
GGGTCGCACTTAAGACTGACACGAGGAACACCACCTTCAGCTGTCAAGGTAGCAAACATTTTATGGCAGACCTTATAAACTGCCATCTCCGGGCCAGAGGGAAACATCTCTTTGGCCTGGTGCTTTGCAAGTATGTATTTTTGGGTAGAAAGAAAATCCATGTTTTAGTCCTTTATCGAACAACTCTGGTCGATGTTAGCGACAATAAATCGGGTTAATGCTACAAACCCCCTGGAGCCGCCCTTATCAACGGCACAGATCTCCATCGCCCAGATTGAGCGTCGGTATCGTAAATTCCGTTAATGAGTAGCTAACAACCCCAAGGATTGAGGCGCTTTGTCCAGCAAATGTTTAAGTTTGCCGGCACGCACCATGGCATCAGGCAAGGATGCGAATATGGCATCAAGATCATTTAAATCAGTGCCTGTATCTATCGCGTATTTTGCATCAGCCACAGTCGAAACGATATAGAGAATGGCGTATAATTCATCAAAAAAACTTGTTTTGGTGATTATATGATCAATATGACTATTAGCCGCACTGACTATCGCCTCACTCCATACTTCTTCCCGGACTATATATCCCTGTAAAAAGCCTCGAGCCCACTGCTCAAGGTCAACTCGTTCGTCTAGAAGACTAGCATATACTGCGCCACAGGGTAAGTTGCACAAATTCGATGCAACTTCACCAGCGTGAAATGCCAAAACTTGCTCTAGCGCCTGGGCAACCGCTGAAGCCTCCTCTGCCCCATTAAATACTGGCTCGCCATCGTTAAAAATTAACGAGGCCCAATCTTCGCAATACTCGCCAGGAGATACAGCCAATGCACCTAAATAGCCATCAAGTTGAAAGAAATTCATCGAGTGATCCGGGCATCGACCAGACTCCAGGAAGTCACTGATAAAAGCGTCTATTCGCGCATCTCTTTTAGGCAGCTGCGACATAAAAATCCATCCATTAAAACGAAGTGCGGCGATATTCCCTGTATTCCGGGTGCCAAAAGTTCTGGTTTATTTTATCGTCGATCAACTCTGACGGAATTGGCAGGGCTACACCATCGGCAATGGCCTGATCCACTACCGCCCGCGCTATATGCTTGCTGACCTCGCGAATCGTCTCTAGCGGCGGCAACAAAGCCCCCTTGCCTTCGCGAACTATGGGCGAGGTATCGGCCAATGCACGGCTTGCCGCCATCATCATATTGTCGGTAATGCGACTCGCACCGGCAGTAATCACCCCTAAACCTATGCCGGGGAATATATAACTGTTGTTACATTGGGCGATTTCAAAATGCTCACTGCCCATATCTACCGGTGGGAATGGGCTGCCGGTAGCGACCATCGCCTTGCCACCAGTCCAGCGCAATATATCTACCGGTTGCGCCTCCACCTGGGAGGTAGGGTTGGACAGCGGCAGAATAATCGGCCGCTCACATCCAGCCTGAAGGGTTTCAATAATGCCTTTGGTGAAGAGGCCAGCCTGACCAGACACACCAATCAACACACTAGGTTTTACGTTAGCGATTACATCGAGTAGCTCGATTTGTTGCACGGAGCTGCTAACGGCCAGAGTCCACTCTGCAACCAGACTGGCTGGCGTCGCCAAGGGGCGCTGAAAGTCAAATAAGTTGGTCGAGCTATCCAGCAGTAGGCCATCCTTACAAATCAAAAATACCCGCGCGCGCGCCTCGGCTTCAGTTAAGCCTTCCGCAACCATCTGACGCACAATATGCTCGGCTATCCCAGAACCTGCCGACCCGGCACCGGCAAATACCACGCGCTGCTGCGACAGGGTTTCACCTTTAGCCAAGCAAGCCGAGATCAGGGTGCCGACAGTTACCGCTGCCGTCCCCTGTATATCGTCGTTAAAGCAACACAGCTGGTCGCGATAGCGATTGAGCAAGGGCGTGGCATGATCCTGGGCAAAATCCTCAAACTGCAAAAGCGCGTGGGGCCAGCGCATTTTTACTGCCTGGATAAACTCATCAACAAACTGGTAATAATCCTCACCGGCTATTCGCGGGTGTCGCCAGCCCATATACATGGGGTCATCCAAAAGCGCCGCATTGTTAGTGCCAATGTCCAGGGTGATAGGGAGGGTATAGGCTGGGCTAATGCCGCCACAGGCGGTATAGAGCGCGAGCTTGCCAATAGGAATACCCATACCGCCAATGCCCTGGTCACCCAGGCCAAGAATCCGCTCGCCGTCGGTCACCACTATGACTTTGACATTTTGCTTGGTGGCGTTTTGCAGCATATCGTCGATACGATCGCGATCCGGGTAAGAAATAAACAGGCCACGTTTGCGCCGGTAAATTTTTGAAAACTGCTGACACGCCAAACCCACAGTAGGCGTATAGATCAGGGGCATAATTTCCGTCAGATGATCAGTAATTAGCCGGTAGTAAACCGTTTCATTGGTATCCTGAATATTGCGCAAATAAATGTGCTTATCCATTGGGTCCTGAAACGAACAGAGCTGGTGGTAAACTCGCGCCTCCTGCTCTTCAATGGTTTCTATGTTGTAGGGCAACAAGCCCTCCAGATTGAACTGCTGTCGCTCGCGTTCAGTGAAAGCACTGCCTTTGTTAAGTAACGGGGCTTCGAGCAGCGCAGGGCCGGCAAAGGGGATGTAAATCGGGCGTTTTTTCGTCATGACAACCACTAATTATTCATGCGGGAACTTGAGCCAACCTTAGCGCAAATAGCCAGGTTCAACCAGCAATTAGGCTGATAATTTTCACAGACGAAAAGCTAAGCGGTAGAATACCCGCCTAATCTATGCGGAGAACCCAAGATGCAAATTGATCAATTTTTACAATCATTAAAAAACTCACCCGAGAGTCTGAGCTTTCAAGACACTATGGCTGTAATCGATGCCAACTTTAACTTTACACCTACTGCCTTCCGCAACGGCGAAACCTTTAATGAAGCGGGACAAAATAACGGCTCCTGCAAACTGTTCAGCTTTGCGCAATTGCAGCAATTTAGTCAGCAAGAAACCCTCGCCTGCTTTGGTGATTTTTACCGTAAAGATGTATTGCAACACCCTGACGCTCAGGATCACCAGAATATTCGCAACTTTATTAAATTTGGTTGGGATGGTATTGAATTTCAAGGGCAGGCACTTGCGGCCAAATAGCTAACAGGCTTCAGGAGAAATCCGAATGAACAGACCTGCCACCAACCATTCCAAGTTTTGGCTAATTGGTTGTTTAATATTTGTGCTTAATGCCTGTACTAATACTTCGGCTCCGACAGCTACTCCTCCCACGGCAAGCAGTTCAGCCAGAGTCTGCCCGGAGCAGCGGCCCCAGGTTTGTACCTTGGACTTTAGACCTGTATGCGCAACTCGTGATACAGGCGTTCGCTGTGTCACCGCCCCCTGCCCCAGCAGCGAACAGAAAACTTACGCCAATGGCTGCAGCGCCTGTGCCGACAGCAAAGTGCTTAGCTATACCCAGGGCGCCTGCCCTGAGCCAGAGAACGATTAATATGTGGGTACAAAAAGAGTTACGCCTGCAGGCGCGGTCACGTGGCTTTCATCTGATAACGGAAGAAATCCTGCGGCAGTTGCCCGAGTTGAGCAAATGCAAAATTGGCCTGCTCAACCTGACCATCAAGCACACTTCTGCCTCGCTGAGTATTAACGAAAATGCCGACCCCAGCGTGCGCCGCGATTTCGAGCGTTTTTTTAATCGCGCCGTGCCAGAGAACGAGCCCTACTACGAGCACATGGATGAAGGCAGTGACGATATGCCCGCGCATTTAAAAGCGAGTATTCTTGGCGCCAGCCTGAATATCCCAATAACCCAGGGGCGTTTGAATCTGGGTATTTGGCAGGGCATCTACCTCTGTGAGCATCGCGATCACGGCGGCAACCGCAATCTGGTGTTAACCCTACAGGGCGAGTTTGAATAACTCTTAGTTCAATATGTTTGTCCCATAAAAAAACCGCCTTTCGGCGGTTTTTTTATGGCTCTTACTTGCGGAAGCCGGGAGGCACACTGCCAGGCAGGCCGGGCACCATACCGCCCAGGCCGCGCATCATTTTTTGCATGCCGCCGCCTTTCATCTTGCCCATCATTTTGGCCATTTGCTTGTGCTGCTTAAGCAAGCGGTTGAGGTCCTGAATCTGGGTGCCAGAACCCATGGTAATGCGGCGTTTGCGTGAACCACTCAGGTCATCCGGATTGCGACGCTCTTCTGGGGTCATGGAGTTAATCAGCGCCTCCATGGTTTTAAACTGCTTGTTCATATTGGACGATTGCGCCATTTGCGCGACATTGCCCAGGCCTGGGAGCTTGTCGAGCATGGAGGTTAAACCGCCCATATTTTGCATCTGCTGCAACTGGTCACGCAGGTCTTCCAAGTCGAATTTCTGCCCCTTGGTAACCTTTTTGATCAGCTTTTCAGCTTTGTCTTTATCGACATTGCGCTCAACCTGTTCAATCAGCGAGAGCACATCGCCCATGCCGAGAATACGCGAGGCAATACGATCCGGGTGGAATGGCTCAAGCGCATCCACCTTCTCGCCCATACCCAAAAACTTGAT
>CBIMZH010000274.1:0-4566 GCA_966248255.1 uncultured Cellvibrio sp. | reverse complement strand
GCCGACCCGGTTAGTGAAGACGACTACTGCAAAAACTTCCGCCCGGAAAACCAGCGCGGTTTCCAAAACAATGCGCTTTATTATCTTGCCGCAAAATAGTTCGCTCAGAGGAAATCACCATGTCATTAGTAGAAAGCCAATTAAAAGTGGAACAGGCCTGCGCCAAACACTGGGTAGGTGCAGGGGATTATTTTTTGGGCGAGATTAAAGCCGGGCAAACCTTTCGCATAGTTGATTTAGAAGGCAACCAAGCCGCCGATGTGCTGTTTTACAACGCGCGCAACCCCAGCGAGCGCTACAGCGCTATGGACACGATTCGCAACCAAGGCAACCTCTATTTAACCGCCGGCACCAAACTGATTTCCAATGCTAACAACGAGCTACTGGAAATAGTCGCCGACACCTGCGGCCGCCACGACACCCTCGGCGGCGCCTGCGCTACCGAGAGCAACACTGTTCGCTACAGCCTGGAAAAACGCTGCATGCACGCCTGCCGCGACAGCTGGATGCTCGCCGTTGCCGAGCACCCGGAATTTGGCATCAGCAAACGGGACATTACCCACAACATCAATTTCTTTATGAATGTGCCAGTGACCGCTCAGGGCGGATTAACCTTTGAAGATGGCATTTCTGCACCGGGAAAATATGTAGAGCTAAAAGCCAAGATGGACATAGTCATGCTGATTTCCAATTGCCCGCAGTTGAACAACCCTTGCAACGGCTATAACCCAACACCGATTGAAGTGCTGGTGTGGAATTAATTTTTTAATCAACTTATTAGTAGGACAGTTAAAAATGTAGGCGAGGCAGCCAGAGCAAGGCAAAAGCAAGCGAGAAAGCGGAGTTTATCGAGAATAAATGAGCATTTTTAGCCTGCTTTTAACGCAGCGCTGGCAACGCAGGTAATTTTTAGCGGTTCGTAAACCCTCAGTGGACGGCCACTGTTGTATTTCATCCAGGGGACGGCCCCTCGGAGCAACCATGTTTAGCAAAGTGCTTATC
Source organism: uncultured Cellvibrio sp. (assembly GCA_966248255.1). Taxonomy (GTDB): domain Bacteria; phylum Pseudomonadota; class Gammaproteobacteria; order Pseudomonadales; family Cellvibrionaceae; genus Cellvibrio. The sequence goes on along the minus strand of CBIMZH010000274.1, from coordinate 3,564 downwards.
GCCAACCGCGGCGCCATTGCCACCCGTATTATTCGCACACTCAAAAAACTTAACATCAAATCCGTTGCGGTTTACGCCGAATCCGATAGCGAATCCCTGCATGTTCGACTGGCTGACGAGGCCTATTGTTTAGGCGAAGGTCCAGCCGCTGGTACTTACCTCGATCGTCAAAAAATTATTGCCCTGGCCAAACAAACTGGCGCCCAGGCGATTCACCCTGGCTATGGCTTTTTAAGTGAAAACGCCAAGTTTGTCGCCGAGTGTGAAGCGGCTGGCCTGGTATTTATTGGCCCCACTGCCGAGCAGATGCTTACCTTCGGTTTAAAACACAAAGCGCGCGAGCTGGCACTGGCTGCGCAAGTACCTCTCTGCCCTGGTACCGACCTGCTGGCAAGCTTGGATGACGCCATAGCTGCTGCGGCGCAAATTGGCTATCCGGTAATGCTAAAAAGCACTGCGGGCGGTGGCGGCATAGGTATGCAGCTGTGCCACAGCGAAGCGGATCTGATTTCTGCTTTTGACAGCGTTAAGCGTTTGGGTAAAAACAACTTTGCCGATGATGGTGTCTTCCTGGAAAAATTTATCGCCGCCGCGCGCCATATTGAAGTGCAGGTATTTGGCGACGGCCAGGGCAAGGCAGTGGCTTTGGGTGAGCGCGACTGTTCCAGCCAAAGGCGCAACCAGAAAGTCGTGGAAGAGTGCCCCGCCCCTAACCTGCCCGAAGCTCAGCGCCAGGCAATGCAGGCCACAGCAGCAAAATTGTTAGCCTCGGTGAATTATCGCAATGCCGGTACCGTGGAATTTATTTACGATGCGCGCGAACAAAAGTTTTACTTCCTCGAAGTAAATACCCGTTTGCAAGTAGAACACGGCGTTACCGAAGAGGTTTGGGGGGTTGACCTGGTTGAGTGGATGCTCAGGCAAGCTGCTGACGAGCTGGGTGATATCAGCCAATTGCGCGCCGCCCTTTCTGCACAGGGCCACGCGATTCAAGTGCGTGTTTACGCCGAAGACCCTGCCAAAGATTTCCAACCCTGCGCTGGCCTGTTGAGCAAAGTTTACTGGCCCAAAGGCGAAGGCCTGCGAATCGATCACTGGATTGAAAGCGGTATTGAAGTACCGGCCTTTTTCGACCCTATGCTGGCCAAGGTGATTGTCAAAGGTGCAAACCGCGACGAAACACTGAGCAAACTCCAGCAAGTATTGAGCGAATCCCAGCTGTACGGTATTGAAACCAATCTGGATTATCTTCGCCAACTACTCACTGACGACACATTAGTGCGCGGTGAGATGACCACCCGATATTTAAACTCCTACGTGTATCAGCCCGCACGTATTGAAGTTATTCAAGGCGGTACTCTTACCAGTATTCAGGACTATCCAGGCCGCCAGGGTTACTGGCATGTCGGCGTCCCCACCTCCGGCCCGTTCGATAGCTATTCATTCCGCCTGGGCAATCGCCTGCTTAACAATGCGGAGTCTGCCGCTGGCCTGGAAATTACTCTGCAAGGCCCAACGCTAAAATTTACTCAGGCAACGAAAATTGTACTGACTGGCGCCGCCATAGACGCCAAGCTGGATGGACACGTAATCACATCTAATTGTGTGATTACTGTGGCACCTGGCCAACAGTTGCAACTGGGGCGAATCACCACCGGCGCTCGCGCTTATCTCTGCGTAGCGGGCGGCATTCAATGCCCGGATTATCTGGGTGCAAAATCTACCTTTACCCTGGGCCAATTTGGCGGCCACAACGGTCGCGCACTGCGCGCGGGCGATGTGCTTTCGCTGGATGCTAAAGCCTGCAATCCCGAATTGGCCGACACATCTGTTCCCGCCGAATTGGTACCACAGATTGGCCACGAGTGGCAGTTGCGCGTGATCTACGGCCCCCATGGTGCGCCAGACTTTTTTACCGATGAAGATATTCACACTTTCTTTGCGTACAGCTGGGAGGTGCATTACAACTCCAGCCGTACTGGTGTGCGCTTGATCGGCCCCAAACCCAAATGGGCGCGCACCTCCGGCGGCGAAGCGGGCATGCACCCTTCCAATATTCACGACAATGCCTATGCTTTTGGCACAGTGGATTTCACTGGCGATATGCCAGTTATTCTCGGCCCGGATGGCCCATCTCTTGGCGGTTTCGTCTGCCCGGCAACGGTGATTAGTGCCGATCTGTGGAAACTCGGCCAAGTGCGCGCCGGTGATAAAATCCGCTTTGTACCCGTAAGCCTGGATACAGCTGTTGCCATAGAAAAACATCAGCAAACCAGTCTCAGCCAATTTGCCGAGCAACCACTAGAATGGTCGACCAGCGATATCGCCAGCCCCATAGTGATGGAGCTGAACGCTGAAGAATTTGGTGAACGAATTCGCTACCGGGTAGCAGGTGACCACTTTTTGCTAGTGGAATACGGCCCGCTGGAATTGGATATCAAACTGCGCTTTCGCGCCCACGCGCTTATGCAGTGGCTGGAGAAAAACACTCTGCCTGGCCTGCGCGAACTCACCCCAGGCATTCGCTCACTGCAAATTCACTACAACAGTCAGCAGCTGCCTTTAGCAAAACTTCTCGCGCACTTAAAAGCGGCCGAAACTGAATTGGTACAGCAACTTGCTGACTTACGCGTGCCCTCTCGCATAGTGCACTTGCCGCTGAGTTGGGATGACGAAGCCTGTCAACTGGCGATTCAAAAATACATTCAGTCAGTGCGCGCCAATGCGCCCTGGTGCCCAAGTAACCTGGAATTTATCCGCCGTATTAACGGTTTGGATTCTATTGAACAGGTTAAAGAAATTGTCTTTAACGCCTCTTATCTGGTGATGGGTTTGGGCGATGTTTATTTGGGCGCGCCTGTAGCTACGCCCATAGATCCTCGCCACCGCTTGGTAACAACCAAATACAACCCAGCGCGAACCTGGACGGCGGAAAACTCTGTAGGCATTGGCGGCTCTTACATGTGTATCTACGGCATGGAAGGCCCTGGCGGCTATCAGTTTGTCGGACGCACCCTGCAAATGTGGAATCGCTACCGCCAGACTCAGGAGTTTCAACAACCCTGGTTGCTCAACTTCTTTGACCAGATCCGCTTTTATCCAGTAAGCGCCGAAGAGCTGGTACAAATTCGCCACGACTTCCCCCAAGGACGCTACCCGATAAAAATTGAACAGTCAGAGTTTTCGCTCAGCGATTACCAGGCCTTTATCGCCAGCGAGGAAGCCAGCATTGCGGAGTTCACTCAAGTACGTGAACAGGCCTTTGATGAAGAACTTGCGCGCTGGCATGCCAACGGTCAATTCAATTACGAGCAAGCTGAGCAAGAGGAAGAGTCCAGTGAATTAGAGCTACCGGAAAACGCCATTTTGGTGGATAGTTCTGTATCTGGCAGCGTCTGGCAGACGCAAGTTGAACCAGGACAAAGGGTTAAAGCTGGCGATCTGCTGCTAATACTCGAGTCGATGAAAATGGAGATCAATATCACCGCGCCCTGCGCCGGAGTTGTCAGCCAGGTGCTAAAAACCAATGGAGCAAGAGTTCAAGCAGGACAAACCCTGGTGGTT
>CBIMZH010000273.1:0-4566 GCA_966248255.1 uncultured Cellvibrio sp. | reverse complement strand
TACTACCCAGGCCAGTTATAAAATTGGTGAAATCTACGGCCAGCTGGGGCGCGATCTGATGGACTCCCAGCGCCCTAACGGGCTGGATGAACTGGCCCTGGAGCAGTATGAAATTTTATTGGAAGAGCAGGCAGATCCCTTCCAGCTTAAAGCCATAGAAATTCATCAGGCCAATGCCCAGCGCGCCTGGACGGGCACCTATGGCCCCTGGGTGAAGCGCAGCTTTGATGCGCTGGCAAAACTCTTGCCTGCGCGCTACAACAAAGCGGAAACCCGCCTGGAGGTGAGCCATGAAATTCAATAAGCTCGCGCTGGCCCTGTTGTTTAGCCTGACCTTGGTTGCCTGCAGCAGTTCACCTAAAAAATCGGACCAAGCCGCTGCGGCAGAGGCGGTACCTGTAGCGCAAGATGCAGCAGCCAGTATTTTGCCGCCGGGTCCGGTATTGCCCAACCCCTACTTGCAAAGCAAACCCAGTGTCAGCCGTCAGGCTGCGCAAAACTTTGCCGATGCCACCCGTGCCATGGGAAATAAGCAATGGGCGCAGGCGGAGTCGCTGCTGCAAAAAGTTATCGCCGAAAATAAACAATTATCCGGTGCCTGGTTAAATTTGGGCTTTGTCTATCGCGCGCAAAATGAAAACAAACGCGCCGAGGATGCCTTTAATCAGGCGTTAATTGCCAATCACACCAATTTGGATGCCTATAACGCCCTGGCGATTTTAAAGCGCGAAGCGGGCGACTTTACGGCAGCCGAAAGCAACTATAAAAAAGCGCTAAGTATTTGGCCCTGGCACCCAGACAGCCACAAAAACCTGGCCATTCTCTACGACTTGTATATGGGTAAAAGTGAGCAGGCGCTCGCCCACTACGAGGCCTATCAAACCCTGGTGGGCGACAGCGACAAAAATATTAAATCCTGGATTGCCGATTTGCAGCGGCGCCTGGGCATAACGCCCAAACCCAAAGCGGCGCCAGCTCCGGAAGCGGAAGCTGTTGCTGAACCTGAGAGCAATGATGCCGCCAATGCAGCCAGTGAGGAGTCGGGAAATGAATAAATTCTTGCTTGCGGTGATTTTGCTGAGCTGCTCGGTTTTTGCCAAAGCGCAAACCGAAACTCCTCAGACAGCGGCAGATACAAGGCTTGAGCCTGCAGCTGCTGCAAAAACTGATACAAAAACTGCACCGGCGGCTGACAAAAAAATGATCGACTCGGCCACAATTAATTTACGTACCACAGTGACCGGCAGTCAGGAACAGCCGCGGGTACTTTACATTATGCCCTGGCAGTCGCCAGAGACGCCGGAGCTGGGCATTCAAACTTTAAGCACTCAGGCAGATGCAGTTTTTGGTCATATTGAGCGCGAAGAGCTGGTGCGCAAGCTGGAGGCATCCGGCGAGTTGGATAGCACCACAGATACGCAATAATTTTTTATCACCTGTTTATATTTTTGAGCGAGAGGCATTAGCACTATGGATACTTTGATTCGTTTTTTCCAAGATGGCGGCAGCTTTATGTACCCGATTGCGGTGGTACTGGTGGTGGGATTGGCTATTGCCATAGAGCGCTGGCTGGTGCTTACCGCGGCGAAAAGCTCCAATCGCCAGGCGTTTGATCGCATTCTGCCGCTGCTGCAAAAAAAGGATTACAGCGGTGTTGTTAACCTGGCCAAAGGCAGCAGTGCACCCATAGCGCGCATTATTGCCGCAGGTGTAGTGCGCATGTCGCAGTCGCCACGTCGCGATGATATTGAACTGGCAATGGAAGAGGGTGTAATGGAAGCTATGCCGCGTTTGGAAAAACGCACCGCTTACCTGGCCACTCTGGCTAACATCTCTACGCTGCTCGGCCTGCTGGGTACCATTATTGGTTTGATCGCCGCCTTTACCGCCGTTGCCAACGCCGACCCAGCGGAAAAAGCTGCGCTCCTGTCTTCATCTATTGCGGTGGCGATGAACACCACGGCATTTGGTCTGGTAGCGGCAATTCCACTGCTGATTATTCACTCCATGCTGCAGAGCAAAACCACCGAAATTATCGACAGCCTGGAAATGGCAGGCGTTAAGTGCTTGAACATTATTGCCCATGTGCAGGATGTGCCGCGCACCCGCACTCAGGACACTGCTGCAAAACCCGGCGCCCAGTAACCGCTGCTGATTGAGTAGCTCTTTCATCAGTCAGAGGATTTGCATATGCGCATTAAACGGCGTCATCAAGAGGACCCGGATCTCGACATCACCTCCTTTATGAATCTGATGATCATATTGGTGCCGGTGCTGTTGATGAGCATGGTGCTCTCGCGCACAACGATTTTGGATTTGAAATTGCCGGATCAGGCCGACTCGAGTATTCCCGTTACCGAGGAGCCACCGCAGCAATTGGAAATTGTAATTCGCGCAGATAAGTTTGAAGTGAATTATCCCGCGGGCACAAAACTTAAATGGGTAGAAAAAACGCCCGAAGGTGAATACGACTTTCAACTGCTTTCATCTGTGCTGCAGGAGACCAAACGCCTGCTGCAGGATAAGGGCATAGAGAAAAAAGATTTGTACATACTCTCGGAAAAAGATACCGACTACCAAACCCTGGTAAGCACCATGGATACCGCGCGCTCCTTTAAAGCGGTAGTGGCGGCCAGTATGGTGGATGCGGAATTGTTTCCGGAAATTTCCCTCGGCGATGCGCCTCCTGCAGGTCAGTCGACCAGTGCTGTCAGTGGAGGTGCCCAATGAAGCAATCCCTGCGCGCAAAACGTATGGCCAAACACCATCGCCGCTTAAATCAGGTGCCCAAACTCAACCTGGTGTCGCTAATGGATATTTTCACCATTCTGGTGTTCTTTCTGTTGGTTAACTCGGGCGATGTGGAAGTGCTGCAAACCGATAAAAGCATTAAGTTGCCCGCCTCGGTTTCGGATCAGCAACCGCAAAATAATCTGGTGGTACTGGTCAGTTCGACCGATGTCGTTGTCGGCGGTCAGAGCATAGGTACAGTCGCTGCACTCGATGCCGATACCAATGACAAGTTTGCTCCCCTGGAGACCGAGCTGAAATATCAGGCAAGCAAAGCTGGCCCCTTAAAAAAGGAGCAACAGCTCACCGGTCGCCCGGTGACTATCATGGCCGACCAAAAGGTGCCCTACCGGATTTTGAAAAAAATCATGACCACCTGCGCCGCGGCTGAGTATCGCGATATCTCCTTGGCGGTAACGCAAAAAGCGGAAGAGAAAACCGGGGAGGGCAGCTAGATGGCGATACTCCCTTTTATGGCGCCCAACCTGGAGCTGCCCTGGAGCTCTTCGGTTGATGATGACAAACGCTACAACAAAATCCTGGTTGTTTGCGTTGCACTTATGCTGCTGCTAAGTGTCATTGTCACCCTCATAAAACTGCCCGAGGTGCCGCGTGCAGAAAAGGAAAAGCTGCCACCGCAACTGGCGCGGGTGATGCTGGAGAAGCAGGAGCTGCCGCCACCCAAACCGGTGGAACCGCCCAAGCCCGAGGAAAAAAAGCCCGAGCCGAAAAAGGAAGAACCCAAGCCCGAGCCTAAACCCGTGGAAAAGCCTAAGGAGCCAATTAAACAGCCGCCCAAGGAGGCGGTAGAAAAAGCCCGCGAGCGCGCCAATAACGCCGGTGTTATGCAATTTAAGGACGACCTGGCGGAGATGCGCGATATGTTGCAAACCTCAGCGGTGGAGACAGCTACAACCACGGTAACCAATAGTCAGGGTGAAGCGGCGCAAGTTGACCGTTCGATGATTACCAGCGGTGCCAAGGTGGCCAGTGGTGGCATTAACAATGCTCAGCTCAGTCGCGATGTGGGCGGTAATGCGCTTTCAGGTAAGGAGACGACCAAGGTAAAAAGCACCCTGGGCGACGCCTCTGCCAAGGCTAATCAGGCTACCGCAGGCAACAGCAATGGCGCTGGCGGTGCCGCGCGCAGCGAGGAGGAAATTCGCAAGGTGATGGAGCAGCACAAAGGCGCCATCTACGCGATTTACAACCGCGCGCTGCGCCAGAACGCCGCGCTGCAGGGCAAGATGGTGGTCAAAATCGTGATCGACCCCAATGGTAAGGTGTTAGAGGCCAAGCTGGTCTCAAGCGAACTGGGGGATGCGGATTTGGAAAACAAAATCCTCAATCGCATCAAACTCATCAGCTTCCCGCCGGGCAATGTAGTGCGCACCACGATTAATCAAACTTTTGATTTCTTGCCTCAGTAAGCTCACCTAAAAAGCCCGGCAGTTGCCGGGCTTTTTTTACGCAAATTTCTGCACAGGCACAGAGTTCGCGCCTGTCTGGCGCCTTAAGTATTTCAACCAGCCTGCACCCGGTTGTACCCAGGGTTTATCCTCGAGGGGATATTATTCATCATAGGTATTGTAATCGGTTACATTCTTTGCAAGAATGCACTCGCTAATAGCTTGATAAGTATTATGTTGCATGGGTAATCGGTTACAGAAGTGGGCGTATCGCCCGTGGAGTTCTCCTAACCTGAGCCAGGCAATACTTATGGGCCCTTAGTCCGCTGTTGTGCTTTTTTTGAGCTCCGGTAAATCCGGAGCTTTT
>CBIMZH010000272.1:0-4573 GCA_966248255.1 uncultured Cellvibrio sp. | reverse complement strand
GGCAACAAGCGCGTGGACATGGCCATAGCCACCCAGCGTGAAGACAACAGCCTGGCGCTGTTTGAAATTGATCCGCGCAGCGGCAAAGTCACTCCGGCGGGTAGCATTGCCACCGACCTGGAAGAGATCTACGGCTTCTGCATGTACCAGTCGCCACTGGATCAGGCTGTGTATGCCATTGCCAATGGCAAGAGCGGCAAGTTTGCGCAGATTCGCATTGGCTATGACGCGGTTAAAAAAGCCTGGCAAGGTGAAAAGCTGCGCGAGTTTTCGGTAGCTACTCAGCCGGAAGGTTGCACTGCCGATGATCAGCGCCAGCGCTTGTTTATCGGCGAGGAGGATGTGGGTGTCTGGACCCTGGGCGCCGAGCCAAACTCGGGTTCTCAACTAGAATCTGTCATTAAAGTGGACGGCGTTAATCTGGTAGACGACGTAGAGGGCATGGCCATCTATCAAGGCAAGGCGCCCTATTTGGTGGTATCCAGTCAGGGCAACAACACTTACCTGGTTTTGGATGCGGTGGCGCCCTACCACCTTAAAGGCATAGTGCATATCACACTGGATGCAGCGCGCGGCCTGGATGGCGTGTCGGAAACCGATGGCCTGGAAGTCACCTCGGCTAATCTCGGCGGTGTGTTTAGTGAGGGGATGCTGGTGGTGCAAGATGGCCACAAGGTGATGCCAGAGGCACCACAGAATTTTAAATATGTCGCCTGGGAAAAAATCCGCGCGGCGCTGCAACTGGCTAAATAAAAAGACGCTGTATAAATAGCAGTTGGCAACACAGAATTTTTCACAGCAGCCTGATCTTTTACGCTAATCATGGTTTGCAGCAAGTGAAATTCGCTTTAGGGTATGTGACAACTTTGGCCGGGCTAGTCCCGGCAGTTTTTTTGCGGCGAAAATGGCTAAACATGTAATCCCTAAGCACAATTCAATCGACAATAAATACTTAAGAGAGAGCCCGGTAATGGATATAGACGATATTCCCGTTAACCCCAGCAGCAAGCCCTGGTTGAGTGAGGTGGCCAATAGCCGCCGCCAGTTATTAAAGGGCAGCCTGGGTTTGGCGATTGGCAGTATTCTCGGCGGCAGCCTGGCTGGCGGTCGCTCTGCCCAGGCTGCAGTGCCTGCGCTGGTGCGCAGCCAGGCGCTAATCGGTTTTAGCTCAGTAGAAGCGCAACTGGACCCGCACTTTGACAGCGTGATTGTTGCCGAGGGCTATGAGGCGCGGCCGTTTTTCTCCTGGGGCGATGCGGTGTTGCCAAATGCTCCCGCCTGGCGCGCCGATGCCAGCAACAGCTGGCAGGAGCAGGAGCAGCAGTGCGGACAAAACAACGATGGCATGGCTTACTTTCCCTTCCCCGATGCGCCCAATGATCACGGCCTGCTGGTGGTCAATCACGAGTACATCAATCCCACCCTTCACCCCAAGGGGCCAAGGGTTAAAACCCTGCGCGATGGCAGCAAGCAGCGCCCCGCTGATGAAGTGAAAAAAGAGCAGGCCGCCCACGGTGTCAGCGTGATTGAAATTCGCAAAGACGCAAAGGGAGCCTGGCAGCGAGTGCAGGATTCGCGCTACAACCGCCGTCTGACCAGTTACACGCCTATGGCCATTACTGGCCCAGCCGCAGGCCACGAGGCTATGCGCACCCAGGCTGATCCCAGCGGCACCTTGGTGCTGGGCACACTTAACAACTGCTCTATGGGCAAAACGCCCTGGGGCACCTATTTGATTTGCGAGGAAAACTGGCACACCTATTTCGTTAATCGCAACAAAAAAGATTGGCAGGCGCGCCCCAGCCACTGGCGCAATGGTGTTGGCCAGGGCAAGCATTCGGAAAACAATTACTGGGAGTCGGTCGACCCGCGCTTTGATTGCACGCCCAACACAGATGCGCCTCATCTGGGCTATGTGAACGAGCCGCATCGCTTTGGCTGGGTGGTGGAGTTTGATCCATTCGACCCCAGCTGCACGCCGAAAAAACGCACCGCCCTGGGCCGTTTTTCGCGCGAGTGTGCCTCTGTTTCTGTCGCGCCCGACGGCAGCCTGGCGATCTATTCCGGCGACGATACCAAGGGCGAGTATGTGTATAAATTTGTGCCCAAGGGCAAGTACGACCCGGCGCAGCCGCAAGCCAATCGCGAGCTGTTGGAAGAGGGCACCCTCTACGTCGCCAGTTATCACGAAAGTGGCAAAGGTCAGTGGCTGCCGCTGGTGCAGGGGCAGGGCGGGCTGACCCCGCGCAACGGCTTTTTCACCCAGGCCGATGTAGTAATTAAAGCGCGCCAGGCGGCGGATATTATGGGCGCCACGCCTATGGACAGGCCCGAGTGGGTGGCGGTGGACCCGCATACCCGCGAGGCTTATGTCAGCCTGACCAACAATGTGCAGCGCGGTGTCGCCGGGGATCAGCCGGTCAATGTCGCAAACACCCGGGTGGAAAATCATCACGGTCAAATACTGCGCTGGCGCGAAGCGGGCGACAGCCCCCGCGCAACCGAATTTGACTGGGAGATATTCCTGCTCGCGGGCAAGCGCGATCTGCCCAAAACACCGGCCAATGAGCGCGGCAATATTCGCGGCGACCTGTTCAGCTGCCCCGATGGCCTCTGGTTTGATGCGGAGGGGCGTTTATGGATAGAGACGGACTTTGATGATTTTGATCATTACTACGCCGAGATAGGCACCAATCAACTGCTCTGCGCCGACCCGCAAACGCGTGAGGTTAAACGCTTTTTGGTGGGCCCGCGCGGCTGTGAGCTGACCGGGCTGACCGGCACCCCGGATGGCAAAACCCTCTGGTGCAATATCCAGCACCCGAAGCTCAGCTACCCCGCCAGCGACGGCAAAACCCGCCCGCGCTCCACCACCCTGGTGATCACCAAAAAGGATGGCGGGGTGATTGGCAGCTAACACGTAATGGATAAACCGGATAAATAAAAAAGCCGCCCTAAGGGGCGGCTTTTTTATTGGCCAAAGGCGGGTTGCTATTGGCCTTTACGCGACTCGCGAATATAAAAACGCGCGTCTTTGGCGTTGTTGTAGCAGTTGTCGAAGTTTTCCACGGTTTGCATGGTTTTGGCGAGGGACAGCAGGCTCAATGCCTTGCCGTAGCTGACGGTGCCGCTGAAACCTTCGGCCTTGGCAATGGACAGTTCGCTCCAGGCGGCTTCTACTTCGCTGGCGCAAGCGGCGCGGAAATTGGTTTTGCCGGCACAGGCGCCCAGGGTCAGGCTTATGCCCAGCAGGCTGCTAATCAGGGTAAGGCGTGACAGTTTCATAGGTGTCTCCCGTTGGTGTCCTTGTGGATGCTCGAAAGCGAAATGGGCGCGATTAGCGGTTGGATCGCAAGTCTTGCGCCGAGTTTCGCAGAGCTTTACCCGTCCGACAATAGTGAAAGGAGATGAACGCCAAGTGAATCAGGCGCCGCTAGTCGCGGCGCAAATCAGGAAATGCGCCCTCTATCACAGTCAGTGCCTGGTCGAGCACATCGGTCTGGCTAAAGGCGACGTCCAGGGGGTAAACCTCGGCTTCGTCGCTGGGGTCTTCCAAGGCTTCAAACTGGCTGCGCACCAGGCTGGGGTCCATAAAGTGGTCGGTGCGGCGGTTGACCCTGTCCTGAATCAGCGCCTGGCTGCCAGTCAGGAACAGCAGGCGGGTATCCAGCCCAACCTGGCGCACCGCCTGGCGATGCGCGGCGCGCAGGCCGGAAAATGCCAGCACACAGTCTTCGCCAGTGACCAGTGCCTGTTGTAAACGGGCGCAGATACTGGCCACCCAGGGGCGGCGCATCTCATCGTCCAGCGGCAGGCCACTGGCCATACGCGCCTTGGCCTGCGGGGAGTGGAAATCATCGCCTTCGAGGTAGGTAAAGCTGTAGCGCTCGGCCAGCTGCCGCGCCAGGGATGACTTACCGCAGCCGGCCACGCCCATCACTATGATCAGTCTGGCTCTGGGTGTCTGCTGCGCCTGTGCCAGCGCTGTCTGGTTGCTTTTCACTGTTGACTTGTCCACCGCTTAACCTGAATAAAGGAGAGATTCGGAGAATTATATTACTTATATGAGCAATAGTCATTGCCGAATGATTGCGCAATCATTTTCCCTGTGTTAGGGTAAAAATACAAGAGTAAAACGTTTTTGGAAGTATTGATGAAGTCCGCAAAGCCTAAGGGTTCGGATAATAAAATTACGCTGATAGACGTAGCCGCTGTCGCCGGTGTTAGCGCAATCACTGTTTCGCGCGCGCTTAATCAGCCGGACAAGGTCTCGGCAGCACTGCGCGAAAAAGTGCAAAAGGCGGTGGATGCTTTGGGTTATATCCCCAATCAGCACGCCAGCTCCCTGGCTTCGGCGCGCTCGAGGGTAATAGGGGTGGCAATTCCCTCGCTGAGCAATATTGTGTTTACCGATGTGCTGCGCGGTATTTACCAGGTGTTTGATGCGGCGGGCTACAAGGTGTTGATGGTGGATACCCACTACTCGCCCATGGAGGAGGAGCGCATGGTTCGCACCCTGCTCAGCCAGTCGCCCGAGGCGATGTTCACCCACGTCTGCGGCCTTCGCACGGTG
>CBIMZH010000271.1:0-4576 GCA_966248255.1 uncultured Cellvibrio sp. | reverse complement strand
TTGTTGTGTGTTGCTGGTGCTGGACGCCGCAGAGCTTGGCTCAGCTTGCATCTGACTGTGATCCATTTGCTGGTGATTCATCTGGCTGTGATCCATCGCCTGCATTTCTTCCGGCGTCATATCCATATCATCCATATTCATGCTGTCCATGCCCTCATGGCCAAGATGTTCATGATTCGTCTGTTCATGATTCACTTGGTCATGATTCATAGCAGAGTGGTCCATCTCCTGATGATGCATGTCTTGATGATTCATACCCGCGTGCTGGTGTTGATGGCTGCCACTGACGGCATAAATGGTCCATATCCCATAGCCAATGATCAACAGGCCCATAAGGCTGCGCAGCGCGCGATTTTGCAGGAAGCCGGTTAACAGATTGGCCGCCATCCCCGTTGCCAGCAGCATAGGCAAGGTACCCAAACCAAAGGCAACCATCACTAGTGCCGATTGCAGAGGTTGCGCCTGGGCAATAGCAGAGCCCAGTGCGGAATAAACCAGGCCGCAGGGCAACCAGCCCCAGATAGCACCTAACAACAGCGCCTGGCGGGCCGATTTAACCGGCATAAGCGCCTTGCCCAGCGGCTGCATATAGGCCCAGAGATAACGCCCCGCCGCCTCCAGGTAAATCAGCCCGCGCCACCAGTTGGCAACATAAAGGCCCATAGCAATCAGCAACAGGCCAGCCAGCCAGCGCAGCCAATTACTTGCGCCCCAATGATCAAACCAGCTGGCGGCATAGCCAGCAATAAAGCCTATGAGGGCATAGGTAAACATTCGCCCCAGGTTGTAGCTGATTAGCAGCCACCAGCGTTTGGCATGCGCCTCGGCGGGAATGGCCATGGTCAGCGCGCTCATAATGCCGCCGCACATACCCACGCAATGGGCACCACTGCCCAGCAGGCCGACCATAAACATGGCGGCCAGAATTGCCCAATCCATTTATTACCTCGAAAAACTGCCCGGCTTATTCGGGCTTGGACCTGTCGGAGACCTGCTGGGAATGTGTTGCAGCGGGCTCCGGGTTGCTCGCCTGCGCCGAGTTGCTTGCCGAATCAGGGTTTGCAGCCGCTTGCGGACGCTTTTTACCTTCGCCTTCAAACAAGATGCGGTGAGCTTCGGTATCCAGGTTGTCGTACTGGCCGGAGTTGAGTGCCCAGAGCAGCACCTTGGCCGCTATAGCAATAAAAACCAGCGCGACTGGCACCAGAAAATACAAGCTTTCCATGGGGTTCTCGCAGTGTATACAGCCAGGGGCTGAGGTTGATTAGACGCTAGCGGGTCAAACGCAGCGCGTTGAGCACCACTATCAGAGAGCTGGCGGTCATACCCAGCGCCGCCAGCCAAGGGGGAACAAAACCGGCCGCCGCCAGCGGCAAAGCCAGGAGATTATACGCCAGAGAAAAGCCCAGGTTTTGGCGAATTACGGCGGCTGTTTGTCGCGCCAACAACACGGCGTCCGCCAATACCGGCAGCTGATTGCTGAGCAGCACTGAATCGGCGCGGGTTTGGGTGAGGTCCGAGGCCGAGGCCATAGCCACAGATACGTCGGCGCCGGCCAAGACCGGGATATCGTTAATGCCATCGCCGACCATCAGCACCTTATCGCCCGCCGCCTGCAGTGCCTGAAGGCGCTGCAGTTTATCCTGAGGTTTGGCGCCAGCCGTGAACTGAGTTATGCCCAGTTCACCCGCCAGCTGCGCCACTGCACCTGACTCATCGCCGCTGAGTAACTCCACTTCTATACCCAACTGCTGCAGGCTAGCCACAGCAGCGGCAGCTTCGGGGCGCGCCTGATCTGCCAGGCCAAACCAGGCCAAAGGCCCCTGATCATCGGCAAGCAATATCCACAGGTGTTTGTCATCCGGCGCTTGAGGTGCAGCGACCTGGATCAGGCCCAGCGCAAAACTGGGGCGCCCCAAGCGGTATTGGCGTGCATCCAGCTCACCCTCCACCCCTTCTGCGGTGTGCTGACGCTGGTTGTTCAGTTTGAGATCCTTACTGGCTGCAAAGGCCCGGGCAACCGGGTGATTGGAGCCAGCTTCCAAAGCTGCAGCCAGCGCCTGGCAGCGCGCGGCATCCAGCTTTCCCAGTAAGCGGGTTTCAACCAACTGCAGCTGACCCAACGTCAGGGTGCCGGTCTTGTCGAAAACCACTCGGGTAATGCCTTTAAGGCCATCGATAACATGACCGCGCGCCACCAGAAAACCGCGCTGGCGCAAATTGGCGGTAGCTGCGGATAAAGCGGCGGGCATGGCCAGCGCCAAGGCACAGGGACAGGTGACAACCAGAACCGAGAGGGTGATCCAGAAGGCGCGCTCCGGCTGATACCAAAGCCAAAAGCCAAACACCAGGGTGCAGACAATCAATAGGCGAGCGATAAAGTAGCGGGCGATCTTGTCGGCCATCACCACCTGCCTGGGCTTTTCATCCTGGGCTTGCGCCGCCAGCCGCTCAATTGCCGATAACTGAGTTTCCGCGCCCAGGGCAGTAACCTTAATCCGCAGCGGGCTATGCACATTGAGGCTGCCAGCGATAACACTGTCCCCTATCCCTTTAGCCACCGGGCGCGACTCACCGGTAATTAAAGCCTCTTCGGCGGCGCTCTCACCGAGAATGACCTGGCCATCACAGGGGAAGGTTTCACCCGGGCGCACCAGGATTTCGTCGCCGTGGCGCAGGGTTTTAATGGCCACCGTCTGCTCTTGCTCTTGCCCCTGCTCGTCGCGGCAGATACTGCAGGCAGTCAGCGGCATCAATTGGGCAAGATTGCCAAAGGCCATGCGGTTTCTATGGCGCGCGCGCATTTCGATATAGCGCCCCACCAGCAGAAAAAACGCAAACATGGAGACAGATTCAAAATAGACTTCGCCGGTGCCGGTCACAGTGGCCCAGACACTGGCTCCGTAAGCCAGGCCAATGGCCAGAGCCACAGGCACATCCATCACCAGTTGGCGACTCAGCAAACTGCGCCAGGCGGCTTTGAAAAACGGCCAGGCGGAAAAAAACACCACAGGGGTGGCCACCAGCATGCTCAGCCAGCGCAAAAAGTTGAGCCAAAAATCGGTGGCACCTGTGAACATTCCCACCGCCACCATCATCGCATGCATCATGCCAAAACCGGCCAGGCCTATGCGAAACAGCGCGGTGCGATTTTCGTTTTTAAGCAACTCCTGCTGCTGTTCATCGGTGGCCGGGCGAGGTTTGTAACCTATCTCGGCGAGTGCATTTAGAATGGGACTGAGTGGTGTGTCTGCAGCCCAAATCAGCGAGCACCTATGGCTGCTAACATTGACGCTAACGGACTTTACCGAGGGCAATTGTTTGAGATGGGTTTCTATCAACCAACTACAGGCGGCGCAGCTGATACCTTCGAGCAGTAAATTGGCCTGCTTATAGCCATCGCCCAGATCTATAACAAACTCACTCTGCACTTCAGCCAAATCGTAAATTGCCCAGCGACTGGCATCGGCAGAAGGTTCGTCCGCTTTATTATTCACCTGGGAGCGAAATTGATAAAAATTTTCCAGGCCGCCATCGACAATGGCACTGGCAACGGCTTGGCAACCGGGTCAGCACATAGGACGCGGCTCACCATCAATAGTGACGGTAAAGCTCGCAGCCTGAGGAACATCTAGACCACAGTGATAACACTTAAGCTGTTCAGGCGCGGCAGACACTCTGGCCTCTCCGCTTATTTAACTCTGGGTTTCAAGAGCGTTTGCTGCTCTTGGGCAAAATCAATTTGACCATTGAGAATCCAGACTGCGGACTTGCGCTCGGCTAAATCCTTTACTGGATAGAGTGTTAAATACCAGTTGAATTGAGGCTCTTGATCCAGAGCACCGCGGTATTCACCAGGGGCGATACGCTTGAGCATAATTTGCTGATCCTGCGTTGCTTTAACCGGGTGCGCCATAAACAACAGCAATTGCTCGGGCATAAGCTCAGCATCTTCAGGAGCGTGAGCAATAGTTAGCATGACATCGCCAGTCAGCTTATCGAAACGCAGATCGCCCACCAGGCCCATGGCCTCTGCACGCTTATCCTGCTCCAGCACCTGATTAATCATCTGGCCTTCTTTGTAGTAATTATCAACCACTACATCGTCGGCACCTTTGAGTGCAATAGTCACCGTAAAGGCGCAGAGCACTATGATAAAAATCAAGGGGCCAAACACAAACCAAAACCAAAATTCGCGATACCAGGGCAAGGGTGGACGATTAGGATCTAAAGACATAAACAACACAGCCATTAAAGATGAAAGAATTCATTCACGAATTGCACTTCGGCCCCAGCTTAGGGGCCGATAAACGTAGTGCTATGTGTGGTGGTAATTTCCGCATTTTCACGAGCGTGCACCACAAACCGGATTTCAGTTTTATTGGTAGTTAGCTCTTTGGCATTGACCGCAACGCGAACCGGGATGGTTAACACCTCGCCCTCTTCCGCTGGCATAGCTCTGTAGCCTTCAATATGGAATTGGAAATCACCCTCAACACTTAAATCATAAATATGGGGGCTTCTATCCATATTGCTGATTTTAATGGTGTAGACGTTTTGAATATCGCTGCCAACT
>CBIMZH010000270.1:0-4594 GCA_966248255.1 uncultured Cellvibrio sp. | reverse complement strand
GGCCAGAGCGGTCATCACCGCGGTGCCGTTCATCAGCGCCAGGCCCTCTTTGGGGCGCAGGCGCAGCGGTTTGATGCCCAACTGGGCAAAAACCTCAGCGGTGGCGCGCTTCTCGCCCTTGTAATAGACCTGGCGCTCGCCGCAGAGTACCGCAGCAACATAGGAAAGTGGGGTGAGGTCGCCGCTGGCGCCTACTGAGCCTTCCTCCGGGATCACCGGCACTATGTCCTGCTCGAGCAGGCGGGTCAGCTGTTGCAGCAGCTCGTAGCTCACCCCTGAATAGCCGCGGGTCAGCGAAGTGAGGCGCGCGGCCAGCACCGCGCGGCCAGCTTCGGGCGAGAGTTCGGCGCCCAGGCCGCAGCCGTGGAAGGTGTAGAGGTGCTGCGGCAGCTGCTCCACCAGATCGCGCGGGATATGGGTGGTGCAGGAGTCGCCATAGCCGGTGGTCACGCCATAGATAACCCCTTCCTCTTCCAGCAGGCGATCGAGGAAGCGCGCGCCCTGGGTAATTTGCTGGCGAAACTCGGGGGCTTCGCTCAAACGGCAGCTTGCCTTGCGCTGGGCGATAGCCACGACATCTTCAATACGCAGGGGGCGATTATCAAACTCGATCATTTGCTCTGTCTCTTCCTCTAAGGCTTAAGGCTGGGGCGTCTGGCTGCTTGTGTCCGTATGGGTCACCGGTGCTACAGGCTGCTGCCAAAAATCAAAAAAATTAAACCACTGCAGTGGGCTGCGGCGGCACTCGGCCTCCAGCAGCTGCGCGTAGCTCTGTGCCAGCTGTTGCAGCTGGGCTTTGCGCTCGCGTCTGGCCAGGTTAAGCCCCTGGCTGAGGCTGTTAAAACTGATGCGAAAGCCGCGCTCCTGGCGCACGCAAAAAATACTCACCAGCGGCGCTTTTAAGATCGCCGCCAGGGTAAAGGGGCCGGCGGGCAGTGGCGCCTGCTTGCCCAAAAAATCCACCATCAGGCAGTTTTCCGGATGGTTGACCGCCACTCGGTCGCCGGCAATGGCAATCAGCTCGCCGCGCTCCAGGCGCTCGTTAAGCATCATGGCGGTGGCCGGGCTTATTTCCGTCACCTGCAAAATATCCACCTGGCTGGCGCTGGCCTGCTCTTGCATCAAGCGATTGAATTTTTGCGCATGGGCGGTGTGCATCAGCACAGTCACGCGCATGCCCGGGTGGCGCGCCGACAGGCAGCGGCAGATTTCAAAGTTGCCCAGGTGGGCGATGAGCAGCACGGCGCCGCGACCCTGGGCGCGCAGCTCGCGCACCAGCTCATCGCCTTCAATGGTGACCTGGTCTATGCCTATCTTGCCCATCCATACCGCCAGCTTATCCACCAGGCCGTTGGCGAACTGCCAGAAGTGCGCCAGGCTCAGCCGCCAGCGGTTGCCTTGCAGCTCCACCCCCGCCGCTTGCAGCTGGGCGATATAGGCCATGGAGGCGGCGCGGGCGCGGCCATTGGCGAGGAAGTAGTAGAGGATCACCGGTGCCAGCACCAGCTTGAACAGCGGCCGCCCGCCCAGGCGAAAACAGCCCAGCAGTATGCGCATGCCCAGCAGCGCGCCGCTCTCGCCGATTTGCGCCCAGTGGGTCGCACTAGTTGCTGGCTTTTGGCTCATGGCTTTTGATTTTTCGCTCACGGCTGAGGCCCGCGCAACTTGTTAAGCAGAATGCGCGGCAGGCGCCAGAGCATGCCGAAGAACAAACGGGTGTGCATCCAGGAAATCAGCTTGTTATCGCGCCAGGCCAAAAAGTGGGAGACGCCGTTTTCCGGGTAGATAACCCGGGTGCTCAGCTGTAGCAGCGGCCAGTGGCGCCAGTGCCAGCGCACCATAAATTCCGGGTCGAAATCCATACGCTCGCCCATGGGCTCAGCCTCTATCAGGGCTTTGCTGCGCGCCAGTGGATAGACGCGAAAACCGCACATGGAGTCGCGAATAGCCAGCGACCAGGTGTTGATCCACACCCACACATGGGTCAGATAGCGGCCGTAAAGGCGACCCTTGGGTACGCTGGCATCGTATTCGGGGCAGCCGGCAATCAATCGCCCCGGCTGCTCGGCGGCGGCGGCTAAAAAGCGGGGAATATCGGCGGCATTGTGCTGGCCGTCGGCGTCTATCTGCAGCGCGTGGCTAAAGCCCAGCTCGGCGGCGGCAAGCAGCCCGGTTTTAACCGCGGCGCCCTTGCCGCCATTGGCGGCGCGCTCAATCAGCTGCACCTGGCTATCGCCAGCGGCCAGATCGCGCATCACCTGTTTGCAGGCATCGCGGGAGCCGTCATCGACCATCACCACCGGCAGATCCAGCGCGCGTATATCGGCAATAGTTTTGGCCAGCACCTGCTCGTGGTTGTACACGGGGATAAGCGCGCAGGGCTTGAAGTCCGACCTGGTCAGCGGGTTAGTCATTGGGTGCTTCCTCGTTAGAGGCGACACGGATAAAGGCGACGCGGCCGCTGGCGTGGTGACGCGGTGCTTCAACGTCGCCACTGGTGTAGCTGAAATAGAGTTTGTCTTTCTCCGGCTGGTACTCCAGCGCCAGGCGCAGGTGCTGATTGGGGCCGACTATCTGCTGGAACTTAACCGCTTCCAGGGCGGCAAACTGGCCCAGCTCGCCCCATTGCGCGCGGGCGTAATGCACCGCCCAATGGGTTTGCACCACTCCGGGCAGCACCGGGCGACCGGGGAAGTGGCCGTCGAAATAATAGAGATTGCTGGGGATATACAGCTGCAGTTGCAGCGTCTGGCCGTCCTGTTGCTGATCGATCAACTCGGGCAGACGCGGCATATCCTCCTGGGCGAAGAGCGCGAGCAAATCTGCCTGGGTGGTTTTGCCCTGGGCGTTGCGCGGCAACTCGCCCAGATAGCGCCAGTAGCGGGGTATGGCAACGCGATCCTGAGTCTCGCTCAATAGCTGGCTAAACAGCTGCTTAAGGGCATTTTTACCCTGATCCACCAGCTGCGCATTGCCCTCGTTAGTAAGCACTAACACGCCGCCCAGGCGTTCACCGCGCTCGGCCAGCTGGATAATTTTAGCCTGCTGCACCCAGGGGTGAGCTTCCAGGTCGCGCTCTATGGCGCTCAGCGAAATGCGCTTGCCGCCGACCTTGGCGATACGGTCGGCGCGGCCTAACAGACTAAAGCCGCCAGCGCTTAACTGGGCGCGATCGGCACTGGTAAACCAGTCGCCATTGGCCAGATGGCCGGATTGCACCTGCAGCAAGCTCTCATCGCTGAGGCGAACATTGACTCCGGGTAGGCACTGCCAGTCAGGGCTTTGCGTCTGCTGGCGCCAGGCGATACCGCCGGTTTCGGTGCTGCCAAAGACTTCGGTCGCCGGGCAGGCGAAATACTCGGCTAGCGCCAGAGCATCGCCTTTGGCTAGAGGCGCGCCAGAGGAAAAAATAGCGCTGAACTCGCGCCCTTGCGGCCAGGCCAGCGGCGGTATGCGGCTGAGGTGGGCGGGGCTGCTGACCAGCGCCAGCGGCTGGTAGCGCGCCGCGTCCTGGGCCAGAGCCTCCCAGTAGTCGCGCTCGCGACTGATAAAGGTGCGCCCGGCGCAGACTGGCCAGAGCAGGCGAAACAGCAAGCCGTAAATATGCTGGTGGGAGACGCTGGCGACTATGGTGGCCGCGCCCAGGCTGGCGCCCCACTGCTGCTCCAGCGCCGCCAGCTCGGTTTCCAGCTGGCTGAACTGCTTGGCTACCGGCTCAGGTTCGCCGCTGCTGCCGGAGGTGAAGAGCACCAGTGCAGGCGCATCAGCGCTGGGCAGCGTTATGGCCGCCAGGGGAATAGCTTGAGTGTTTGCTTGAATTGCATCTTGTCGCGGAAAGTCGCCGGCAAAGGTTTGCGTGTGCGCCTGCAACTGAGTGCAGGTAGCGGCGAGATTATTGGCTGGCAGCAGCGCGACCCTGCCCAGGCGCCAGATGGCAATAAGCGCAGCGGCAAACTCGAAACTGTCGCGCAAATAAAGGGCGATCTGCGCATTCTGGCTGCTGCTCAGCGCGGCCTGCCAGGCGCCAATGCGCTGGCACAAATGCGCGCCCTTAAGTTGCTCATGTTGAGCACCGGGATTTAGCGCTATAAGGCTATCGCCGGCCAGCTGGCCAGCCGGGTCCGCCAATAAGTGGCGCAAGCTGTACTTCATGATTTTATGCGTATCACTCAAATTGATTCTGTCGGTGGCGGCGCTGCACGCCCAGGCGCACCAGGTATTCACCGCCCATGAGCAGGCCCATCAGCAGGTAGGCAATTAAGCCGTTGTACAGCGCCCAGACTCTGTCGCTGGCAAAGGCAGTGGCCAGGGCGACACAGGCGTTGGCGGCAAAAAAGCCGCACCAGACCCAGGTGACCTTGCGCGTGTAGGCGGGCACATGGGCGGGCAGTTCGCGTTTTTGCAGCTGGTACTGCATGCGCGCAAAGCGCTCTATCAAGCTGGGCGGGCGCCAGAGGCTAAAGCCAAACACGCCGAGCAGCACCAGATTGACCAGTACCGGGTAGGACTTTAAGCCCAGTGCCGAGCCGCTGATCAGGGTAATGGCGGTGGCCAGGCTGGCGGCCAGCAGCAGCCAGCCGCTATTGCCCAGGGG
>CBIMZH010000269.1:0-4595 GCA_966248255.1 uncultured Cellvibrio sp. | reverse complement strand
TTGCCTTCCACCTTGGCCCAATCAGTTTGCATTTGGTGGACTTGTTCCAGGCCTTCGGAGTATTTGCTGACCAGCTCATCCCAAAGGCTGCGGCCGGATTTCATTGTGTAAGTCCAGGGCAAGTGGTGGAACCAAAGCAGTAGGTTTTCCGGCACGGTTTTTAAATCGCCATAGCGTTTGGCAATAGCCGCCGGGTATTGCGCGAGCGCATTGGAGCCGGTGGCAGTGCGGTCAAAACCTATGCCGTTTTTATCGGCGCGGTGATAGTAAATTGCGTTCCAGTCGGCGCGGCCCATATTGTCGGTCCAGGGGCCGGGTCTATAGTGATCGCCTTGCGAGGGCACATGGGTCAGGCCCAGTGGATCGCGATAATTTACGCCGGCTTCGCGCGATTCCATCATCATGGGTTTTACCGCAGCAACCACTTGCGCATCGTTGGAGAAAGTCATGCGCAGCCATTCATCCGCAGCCTGCGCGGCGCTGGTTTGATAATCCCAGGCCATGCGGCCAAAGGCGTACCAGCTGGAGGCAACAAAGGGATGGCCCGTCCAGTTGCGGTCATTACCCGGGTTGATTACCGCGGCCATACCGCTGTGATGTTTTTTACCGGCAACCTGTGGGAAGACTTTTCCGGCAATCAAATTACCGACCCTTGAGCCCTCGCCTTTTACCAGCGTGTCCGTCTGCAAAATTTCTTCAAACAATGGCCCCTGGTAAGCCAGGTGGGTATTAAAGCCGAAGTACTCCTGGGTAACCTGCACTTCCAACATCAAATTGGTGTTGGGCATGGCGGGGAATAACGGCGAGAAGGGCTCGCGCGGCTGAAAGTCGATGGGGCCGTTTTTAACCTGCAGAATCACGTTATCGCGGAATTTGCCATCCAGCGGTTTGAATTCGTCGTAGGCGCCGCGGAATCTATCGCCTATATCCGGGTGGTAAACAAAGGCGCGCCAAAACACCAGGCCGCCGTGAGGCGCAAGTACATCGGCAAGCATATTGGCGCCGTCGGCGTGGTTGCGACCATAGCCCTGCGGCCCCGGCTGACCTTCGGAATCCGCCTTCACCAAAAAGCCGCCAAAGTCGGGAATGTATTTATAGATTTTGTCGGTGTGGGCTTGCCACCAGGCGGCAACGCGCGGGTCCAGCGGGTCGGCGGTATCCAAATCGCCAAAAGCGCGCGGCGAATTGAAGTTGATCGACAGATACAGCTTGATGCCATAGGGGCGGAAGATGTCCGCCAGCACTTTGATTTTTTGCAAAAATTGATCGGTGAGCAGGCGCGGGTCGGCGTTGACGTTATTGATTACTGTGCCGTTAATGCCGATGGAGGCATTGATGCGCGCATAGTCGGAATAGCGCGGGTCGCGGTAGTTGGGCAGAGTGCCCCAATCCCACAGCGACAGGCCGGCGTAGCCGCGTTCCACCACGCGGTTGAGGTTATCCCAGTGGTTAACCACCCGCTGCTCCAGGCGCGGCGCACTGGCGATATTCACGCCCTTAAGCGGCTGCTGGGTTTGGATCAGGCGCAGCAGATGAAAGCTGCCATAGAGCCCACCTATATCGCTGTTGGCAGCAATGACTGTGATGGGGCGCTTTTGATAGTTGAGCTGGCGAATCAGATAGCCCTCGCTGCCCAGCTTGGCCAGATCCGCCTCCAACCCCAGGCTGGCGATAATGGGCGAATTAGTGGGCGTGCCAACTACCAGCGCATGCTTGGCAGGCTTGCCCGATTTCTGCTTGGCAGAGGCCAGCGCGACCGGCTTGCCCAGCAGGCCCGTCAGGCCGCGCTGCAGCTCACTGCTGATGGCTTTGGCGGTATCAGAATCGCCCCCCAACTGAATTTGGCTTATTTCGCTGCGATAGCTTTTAAGCAGCTGAGCATCGGTCACCTGGGGGTAGCGCAGCCAGAGGTCGTAGCCATCTTCAGCCTGGGCGCTGGCTATCCACCAGGATGACACCAACATAAACACCAGTGTTACTAATCGTCTCGTCACCTTTGTCTCACCTTTATTTTGTCTGTTTTGATTGGTAAATATTTGCTTATTTCTTGACTTATAGTCGCAATAAATATATCACTTGGATACTAGAAAACAAACTTAAGTAATGTAAACCCAAGTTTCCCTTACCTGGGCCAAGCATTCGGACAATTAATCATATAAAAACAATTCAATCGGCAATGACAAACCCATCGGTCACGACAATACAATGATAAAAAACACCTGGCTATTACTGGCACTGCTGCTCGTCAGCGCCAAGAGCCTTTGCCAAGAGCAAATCATCCGCGTCAATAACTTCAGCGACCCCAATGCCGCCTACGCCATTAAAATGCTTAAGCTGGCGCTGGCCCACAGCGGCAAAAACTACCAAGTGAAAGAGCTGCAAGAGGATTTCACCCAGGCGCGCATTAACGAGGAGGTGCGCATTCAGGGGGCGCTGGATGTCTGCTGGAACTCCTCAGATGCACAGCTGGAAGAACAGATACAGCCAATTCGCATTCCCTTGTTTAAGGGCCTGCTCGGCTACCGGATTTTTATTATCAATAAAAATAACCAGGCCAAGTTTGACCGGGTACAAAGCCTGGCCGATTTAAAACAATTCACCCTGGGCCAGGGGCGCACCTGGGCCGATGCACGCATACTCGAAGCCAATGGTTTTAGCGTGGTCAAAACCAATAAATACCCAGGATTATTTTATATGGTGGAGGGCGGCCGCTTTGATGCCTTCCCGCGCGGTGTGCACGAACCTTTTAGTGAGCTGGCGGAGCGCCCGCAAATGGAGCTGGCGGTAGAAAAAAACCTGATGCTCTACTACAAAATGCCGTTTTATTTATTTGTAGCCAAAGCCAACCATCAATTACAACAGGATTTGGAAAATGGCTTTGAACGCGCCCTGGCTGATGGCAGCTTTGACGCAACTTTTTTAGGTGACAAGGCCATTCAAGACGTGATCGCTAACGCCCATATGAAAGAGCGCAAAGTCTTTGCGTTGGATAACCCCAATCTCAGCCCGGAGACACCACTGCAGCGCAAAGAGCTGTGGTTCGATCCGCAATCCCTGCCCTAATTTGCACATTCATAACAATTAAATACCTTGGAGCACAGCCTATGACTATCAACCGCCGTCAATTTTTACAAAATTCTGCACTATTAAGTGCGGCGCTCGCCAGCGCCAAAATGCAAGCCGCTACTCGGGCAGCCGCCGCAACCGGGTTAAAAGATGCCTATAAAAATGACTTTTTAATTGGCGCCGCCCTGAGCGCACAGTTAATTAAAGATAATGAGCCTAAGCTCTATGCCTTAATCCGTCGCGAATTTAATGCCATAAGCCCGGAAAACTGCATGAAATGGGGCGTGATCCGTAACGCCGATGGCAGCTGGAACTGGCAGGATGCGGATGCCTATGTGGACTATGGCCATAAACACAAAATGCATACCCTGGGCCACTGTTTGGTATGGCACAGCCAAATTCAGGATGAGGTGTTTTACGGTGCTGATGGCAAATACCTTGCTCCCGCCGCGCTGGAAAAGAAGATGCAGGAGCACATTGCCACCATTACCCATCGCTATGGCAAAAAAATCCAAGCCTGGGATGTGGTTAATGAGGCAATGGGCGATGATTTAAAAATGCGCCCCAGCCATTGGTACAAAATCCTTGGCGAAGGCTTTTTAGATAAAGCCTTTCACTTTGCCAAAGAATCCGCGCCCCACGCGCAATTAATTTACAACGACTACAATATTGAGCAGCCAGGCAAACGTGAAGCTGTGGCGGATATGCTGGCAGCCATGCAAAAGCGCGGCGTACCTGTCAGTGGCGTGGGTATTCAAGCGCATATCAGTATCAACGGCCCAAGCCTGGAAGAAATTGAAAAATCCATTCTCACCTATGCCAAGCTCGGCTTGCGCGTTAACTTTACCGAATTGGATGTGGATGTGCTGCCCTCTGTGTGGAACCTACCGGTGGCCGAGGTTTCCACCCGCTTTGAATACCGCCCCGAGCGCGACCCTTACACACAGGGGCTGCCAATAGAAATCAGTGAGAAATTAGCCGCGCGCTATCAGGGTTTGTTCAAGCTGATGATTAAACACAGCGACAAAATTGATCGCGTTACCTTCTGGGGCGTTAGCGATGATGCCAGCTGGCTGAACGACTTCCCCATTAAGGGTCGCACCAACTACCCGCTGTTATTTGATCGCCAGCACCAGCCCAAGGATGCCTACTTCCGCCTGCTGGATTTAAAGCGCTAATCAATTAACTGTTAACAGCAATAAAAAAGCCGGGCATCTACCCGGCTTTTTTATTGCTTATCGGCAAGCTGATATTTACCAGTGCATTTTCTTTTTGATAAAGGCGGTCAGCTTTTCGGCGTTGGCCATATGCTGGGCGACACGCGGATGCTGGCCATAGCCGGTAAAGTCAAAAAACAGGGTATCCAGCCTGGTGTCTTTATCCTGGGTTTTCATTTGTTCAACGGCGGCGCGAATATAGTTGGGCCATTTGTCATTGGCGGTGGCATCCATACTGCCCAGCGCGCAAATAATTTGTGCCTTGGGGTATTTGGCGCGAATGCTGCGCACAAAATCTACATAGGCTTGCAC
>CBIMZH010000268.1:0-4605 GCA_966248255.1 uncultured Cellvibrio sp. | reverse complement strand
CCGTAGCCAGCTGCCTGGAAATCAGTGGCGGGAGCATTTATGGTTTATTTAATAACGGCGCCTACGGCCAGCCAGGTGCGGTGGAGGACTTGAGTCGATCCGCGCTGCGCGCCCAGTTTGAAACCAACCTATTTGGCTGGGTTGAGCTGACCAACCTGTTACTGCCCGTCATGCTGCGCCAGGGGGATGGCCGAATTATCCAAAATAGCTCGGTACTTGGTTTGGCGGCCATGCCTATGCGCGGCGCCTATGTGGCCAGTAAATTTGCGCTCGAAGGCATCACCGATACGTTGCGATTGGAGCTGCGCAATACAGGAGTTCACATTAGCCTGATTGAGCCAGGCCCAATAAAAAGCCGGTTTCGCCATAATGCGCTGGCGGCACTCAATACCCGCGTTGATCTGCATAAAAGCCGCCACCAGTCTTTGTACAAAAATGCCCTGACCAGACTAGAAGCCGAGGAATCCAAGACGCCTTTCACTCAGGAGCCAGACGCTGTGTATCGACGACTGATACAGGCACTGGAATCGAGGCATCCACAGAGACGCTACTATGTAACTTTCCCCACCTATTTGGTGGCAGCCCTGAAGCGGCTTTTGCCTGCCAGCCTTCTGGATAAATTGCTTATCCTTTTAGGGCGCTAACTCTCCAACAATTGTTAACTAGGCTTCCGCCAATCCTTGACTGAATTTTCACAATACATCTGTCAGGCTGACACAATTCATAAAAAGTTAAGCCGCTAGCACCTATAAATAATCCTTCACCTGAGCAGTTTCCATTAATAACGCAGGATGCCAACCATGAACACACAGCCAATTGTTAAACATGCACTCCTTTTAATGTGCACCCTGGGATTCAGCCTTGCATCCAATGCCGATACCTTCAGATGCGAACGAAAACTCGCCTCCGTGGGTGACACCAAGGCGGATGTATTGGAAAAGTGTGGCGAGCCTCAGCTTATTGATAGCTTCTGTCGGCCCATTGTTAGTGGCGCCCAGCTGGAGACACGCAATAGCCAGGGTGACACCAACACGGTGATAGCAGCCAATAGCAGCTGTGAAAACGTGGACATCTGGACCTACAAACGCGGTACAGGCCACTTTATGGCCCACTTATATTTCTCCCAGGGCCAACTGCAGGAAATAAAGCGCGGCGAAAGAACCCCCTAATAGCTTTAGCGCAAGGGCTTGCGCCGGCAAGAATACTGTATATAATCACAATAACTGTATAAATAAACAGATTCGGAGCCAAGATGATCAACCTAACATCGCGCCAGGAACAAGTGCTACAACTGATCAAGCAATATACGGAAGAAACTGGCTATCCGCCCACTCGCGCCGAAATCGCCCGTATTCTTGGCTTTAAATCCGCCAATGCGGCGGAAGAGCACATCAAAGCCCTCGCCCGCAAAGGCGCCATCGAAATCATGCCCGGTGCCTCCCGAGGTATTCGCCTGGCGGAGGCGCAATCAGGTATTCCCATTGTGGGACGAGTTGCTGCGGGCAACCCAATCCTCGCCCAGGAGCATATTGAGGACTACTGCAATATCCCCAATAGCTTCTTCCATCCCTCTGCCGATTATCTGTTGCGTGTTAATGGCATGAGCATGAAAGACGCGGGCATTCTAGATGGCGACTTACTGGCAGTCCATAAAACCGATCAGGCGCACAATGGTCAAATTGTCGTTGCGCGCATTGGCGAAGAAGTCACCGTCAAACGCTATAAACGCAGTGGCAATCGCCCACAAGTTGAACTCTGGCCAGAAAACCCCGAGTTTGAAGTCATTCATGTTGACGTGCGCGATCAGGATTTCAGTATTGAAGGGCTCAGTGTAGGAGTAATTCGCCGTGATTAATGCCGCCAGCTTGCCCCAGTCTCAAACCAGTAACTCAGGTGTGACCGAGCTTATTCTTGCCAATGACTCTCTCGATCAACTTGCCTTGATACTGCCAATGATTGCCTTTCTCAGTCAAAGCCGGTCAGATCGCTGGATTAGCTGGGTTAGCCCCCAACCGATTAGTCGCAAATTACTCGAAAGCTATGGAGTTAACACCCAAAGGCTCAGATTTATTCAATGCGAAGACGGGGAATGCGCGCGCTGGATTGCCTGGGAAGCCCTGGCGGCAGGTACCAGCCACACAGTCATTGCCAGCCCGGGGAAAATGGGCGACAAAGAGCTGTTGCAGTTGGAACAAGCCGCATTTCAGGGGGATTCGCAGGGGATTTTATTGCGATTGCGCTAACAGCTCTTAATTCAGCACTTAACCTTGCACTTAAAAAGAATTATTTAAGTTATTGAAATTATTATTTTTATAAAAACAACTCAAACCAAAGCCGGTCTACTTGGCAAGGATTAATGCAGCAGCAGCTTGGTATCGACAAGGAATTCATCCGTAAAACCTTCAGCTTGCTGGTCGGCTAAATCACCCGCCGCCTCCATGCCTGCCTCTATCATGGCTTTGGCGACATTAAATTTAGCGTCACCCAAAAATGCTAAAGATTCATCAGAAAAACGAATAGTTACCAAGGGTTGTTCCGCCTCGTCATCCGATCGCTGCAAGGTGACATCGCCATTGGCGAGTTCCACAATTTCATAAAATGACGACATAACAACCTCGAGCTAACCTGCTTTCAACAAAGGTTCGCATTTTAGCATCTGGACCACTCAGGTAAAGGGAAATCCCCAAACGGGAAAACATCAGTCATTTTCGTTAATGTAACTCACTAGGCCAGATCTAGTAGCCTCCATATACGAGCCACCGCCCAATAAAAAAGCCAGCAGTTTTTAGCTGCCGGCTTTTTTTATTTGAGAGCGAAAGTAATTAGTTAATTCGCTCCAGGACTGTAGTAATCCCCTGCCCCAGGCCTATACACATGGTCGATATACCCAATGAGAGATCCCTATCCTGCATTACAGTCAACAGAGAACCGGTAATACGCGCGCCAGAACAGCCGAAGGGGTGCCCCAAAGCAATTGCGCCACCATGCAAATTGACCCTATCCTCCATGGACTCCAACAGTTTCAAATCCTTTAACACTGGCAGGGCTTGCGCCGCAAAGGCCTCATTTAATTCAACAGCTTCTATATCTTCCATAGTGAGATTTGCTGCTTTTAACGCCTTCTCGGTGGATGGTACTGGGCCATAGCCCATAATCGAAGGATCTACTCCCGCTATGCCCATGGAGAGCACCTTAGCTATGGGCTTTAAGCCGAGGCTTTGCGCGCGCTCAGCCGACATAACCAACATGACCGAGGCGCCGTCGCTCAATTGCGATGAAGTGCCTGCAGTGACCTGGCCATTTTTGGGATCAAATACCGGTGGCAATTTAGAAAGCGCTTCAACGGTAGTTTCGGGACGAATAGTTTCATCCTGATCCACCAGAGTAAAAAAGCCATCAGCGTTGTGCCCTTCAACCGCGAAGATCTCACGCTGGAACTTGCCTTGAGCACGAGCTTTGGCCGCTAATTGATGCGACCGAGCGCCGAACTCATCCATTTGCTGACGATTTATCCCGTGCAAAAGCGCTAGATACTCCGCCGTCATACCCATATTACCCGCCGCCTTGGCCACCGACAGACCCAGCAGCGGATTGATGCTGACAGACTCATACATGGGCAAATGGCCCATATGCTCTACCCCACCAATGAGATACACATCGCCCAGGCCGGCGCGAATATTGGCGGTAGCTGTGTGCAGAGCAGCCATAGAAGAACCGCACAAACGATTAATGGTTTGCGCCGGAACTGTGTGCGGCAAGCCAGCCAGTAAAAGTATATTGCGCGCAATATTAAATGCTTGCTCTTCCCGCTGCATTACACAGCCCCATAGCAAATCATCAATACTGGCAGGATCAACTTGAGGGTTGCGCGCCAATAAACCTTTTATAATTGCTGCAGAAATATCATCCGCACGAACATTGCGGAAGCAGCCGTTTTTAGAGCGCCCCATAGCACTGCGGCCATAGTCAACGATAACGGCGTCACGTGGATGTAAACTCATATTCTTGCTCCCTTAGCCGTAAAATTTTTGGTTATTGGCGGCTTTAGCTTTAAGACTATCCGGGGCTTGATAGAGCGCACCCAGGTCGGCAAATTTTGCAGCCATTTCACTAAACACTTGCGCCCCCAGACTATCAATCCAGCGGAATACTCCACCGCGGAAAGGAGGAAATCCAGTGCCATAAACCAAGGCCATATCAGCTTCAGCAACAGACTCAACTATGCCCTCCTCTATACAGCGCATCAGCTCTGTTGCCATGGGAATCATCATTCGGGCGATAATGTCATCATCCGTTAACTCCACTGCGCCACTTATACCGGAGGCTAGAATGGCAGCCACTTCGGCAGCAGGCACCTTGGCCGGTTTACCCTTTTTATCCAGTTCATAATTGTAGAAACCTTTTTCATTTTTCTGGCCCAGTCGGCCAGCGGCAAATAAGGCGTCTGTACAGGACACAAAATTGCGCTGCATGCGCTCAGGGAATCCTTCAGCCATCACCTTTTCTGCATGGACCGCGATATCAATACCTACCACATCCAATAAATAGGCTGGCCCCATTGGCCATCCCCAAGTTTCCATCACCTTATCAATACGCTGAAAATCC
>CBIMZH010000267.1:0-4609 GCA_966248255.1 uncultured Cellvibrio sp. | reverse complement strand
GCTGGCAGCTGCTGGCAACCCAGTGTTTGGTGCACAACCCCCGCTATGCGGTTATTCGCGACCCAGAAGCGGCGAGCCTGTTGACCCAGGCGTTGCGCGCTCAGGGCTGCGACACAGAGGTGTTGCATGGCGCCGAGGCGTTGGCCCAGGTGGCATCTGCCCCGGAAGTGGATACAGTCATGGCTGCCATAGTGGGCGCCGCTGGCCTTTTGCCAACTCTGGCGGCGGTAAAGCAGGGTAAAAAAATACTGCTCGCCAACAAAGAGGTATTAGTCATGGCGGGCGGGTTGTTCACCCGCGCCGTCGCCGAGCACAAGGCGACCTTGCTGCCCATCGACAGCGAGCACAACGCCATCTTTCAATGCCTGCCCAATCACCGCGCGGATTATCTCGCCCAGGGGCTGGCTTCTAGTGGCGTGCGCAAAATTCTGCTCACTGCCTCTGGCGGCCCCTTTCGCAATACGCCGCTGGCTGAACTCCAGCGAGTTACCCCGGAGCAGGCCTGCGCTCACCCCAACTGGTCGATGGGCCAGAAAATATCGGTCGACTCGGCCAGTATGATGAATAAAGGCCTGGAACTGATTGAGGCCTGCTGGCTGTTTAACTGCTCGCCGGAGCAGGTAGATGTGGTGATTCACCCGCAAAGCGTTATTCACTCGCTGGTGCAGTATGTGGATGGCTCGGTGCTGGCGCAGCTGGGTAACCCGGATATGCGCACACCCATTGCCCATGCTCTGGCCTGGCCGGAGCGCATAGAGTCTGGTGTGGCCAGCCTGGATCTGATCGCCACCGCGCGCTTGGATTTCAGCGCCCCCGACTATGAGCGCTTCCCCTGTTTACGCCTGGCGCGCGAAGCAGCCTTAAGTGGTGGCAATGCCCCAGTGGTGCTCAATGCTGCCAATGAAGTGGCTGTCGCGGCCTTTCTGGAGCGGAAGTTGAGTTTTGATCGTATTGCCAGCCTGAATGCCCGGGTTATGGAGCTTATTCCCTTCTGCGAACCTAATTCCCTGGAATATGTCCAAGCCGCCGATGAAGAGGCGCGGGCTATGACTCGACAGTTGTTGGCAGCGCGCTAAAGGCCGAATGAGGTAGCTATGCAACTGGCAATTGAAAACCTGATTTACTTTATTGTCGCCATATTGGTGTTGGTGCCTATACACGAATTTGGCCATTTTTACGTAGCGCGCCGCTGTGGTGTTAAGGTGCTGCGCTACTCCATAGGTTTTGGCAAGGTGCTCTGGCGTCGCTACGACAAGCAGGGCACCGAATATGCGCTGGCCGCAATCCCTTTGGGTGGCTATGTGAAAATGCTCGATGAGCGCGAAGGTGAAGTGGCGGCGGATGAGCGCCATAGAGCCTTTAACCAGAAAACTGTCTGGCAGCGTATCGCCATAGTGGCTGCAGGGCCCATAGCCAACTTTATCCTGGCAATACTGCTGTTCTGGGGCGTGCTGCTGCAGGGGGAGTCGGGGTTAGTGCCTTTGGTAGGCAAGGTGGAAGCGAATTCCATTGCCGCCCATGCCGGGCTTGAGCCGGGTCAGCGTATTCTCTCGGTAGACGATCAGCCAACGCCCACCTGGAGCTCGGTTGCCCGCGCTCTGGCCGAGCGCCTGGGTGAATCCGGCATGATCAAATTCAGCGTCGCCTACCGCGATGACAGCTCCGGGCGCAGCTACCAATCCCAGGCCGAAATCAAAGACTGGCTGCGCGATACCCTGGATCCAGATCCCATTGCTGGCTTGGGGCTTACACCCTATGTGCCGCCAGTTGCCGCCATTGTCGACTCGGTTGCCGAGAGTAGCCCTGCAGCCGCTGCCGGCTTTAAGCCAGGCGATACACTGGTTAGCGTCAACGGCGCGCCAATCGCCAGTTTTGATCAGTTTGTGGGCCAGGTGCGCGAGCATCCGGCGGCGCTGCTGACTGTAGGTCTGGAGCGCGATGGCCAGGCGCTGACCTTAAGTCTTATTCCCGAGGCCGTAACCGAGAACGGTCGGGCCATTGGCCGAGTGGGAATAGGGGTTAAGCCTACCGATTTCCCCCCTGAGTTGATCCAGCAGTATGAATATTCACCCCTGGGAGCCTTTAATGCCGCAGTGCATAAGACCTGGGAGACCTCAGGGTTTGTGCTTCTCTCAGTTAAAAAGCTGATTCTCGGGG
Organism: uncultured Cellvibrio sp.; assembly: GCA_966248255.1. Classification (GTDB taxonomy): domain Bacteria; phylum Pseudomonadota; class Gammaproteobacteria; order Pseudomonadales; family Cellvibrionaceae; genus Cellvibrio. The sequence goes on along the minus strand of CBIMZH010000267.1, from coordinate 2,452 downwards.
AAATTTCCACGAAAAACTTGAGCGGTGCCATCAGCATTGCTAATGTGGCGGGCTCTTCAGCGCGTGAGGGGTTGAAGAGTTTTGTTGGAATCTTGGCGCTGCTCAGTGTCTTTTTGGCGGTTTTCAACCTGCTGCCTATCCCGGTGTTGGATGGCGGCCATTTATTTTATTACTTGATTGAAGTAATTAAGGGAAAACCGGTGTCCGAAAGGGTGCAGATGCTTGGCTACCAAATTGGCCTGGTGCTGATTGTGAGTCTAAGTCTACTGGCTCTCTATAACGATATTGCGCGCTTTGGGTGATTTTTGATCATTGTCCAATTTTTAGCTGCGACCAACATCCATTAATGAATTAGAACAGAAAATATGATGCGAGTTTTGATGCGAATTTTCGGCTGCGTACTAGCGCTGCTTCTCTCTGTGGCGGTTCAGGCACAATCATTCCGGGTAAGCGATATTCGCGTTGAAGGCTTGCAAAGGGTTTCAGCGGGAACTGTATTTAACGCCTTTCCGATACGCGTGGGCGATGTCCTGACCCAGGAAGATATTCAGAGCGCGACCCGCGAACTGTTTAAAGTGGGTTATTTTGCCGATGTCGCTATCAAGCGCGATGGCGATGTTCTGGTGCTGGTAATTAAAGAGCGTCCAGCCATCAATAAAATTGAAATCAAAGGCAACAAGGCCATCAAGACTGAAAACCTGATGGACAGCCTTAAAGACAATAATTTGTCTGAAGGTCAGATTTTCCAGCGCGCCACCTTGGAAGGTATTTCCCAGGCACTGCAGCGCGAATATGTTAACCAGGGTCGTTACGGCGCCAGTGTGAAACTGGAAGTCGAAGACATGCCGCGCAACCAGGTTAAGGTGTTGGTAAAAATCGATGAAGGCAGTCCTTCACGTATCAAGCAAATCAATATTGTAGGTAACAAGGCCTACAGCGAAGCCGAGCTGATTGATCTTTTTGAATTAAAGACCACCGGCATGTGGTCCTGGATCTCGGGCAACGACAAGTACAACAAAGAGAAGATGAAAGGCGACTTGGAGCGTCTGGAATCCTGGTACATGGATCGCGGCTACCTCAACTTCAAAGTCGACTCATCGCAAATCTCTTTGAGCCCGGACAAGTCTAAAATCTTTATCACCGTAAACATCACCGAAGGTGATATCTACACCGTTAGCGATGTGGATCTGGCCGGTGACCCTGCGATAGATGAAAATATTTTGCGCCGCATGATTTTGATGCGCAAAGGCCAAATATTCTCGCAAATCCTGATGACGACTACCGAAGAGTATCTGACCAAACGCCTGGGTAATGAAGGTTATACCTTCGCCAAGGTGGAGGGTGTTCCCGAGCGTAAAGATGAAGACAAAACGGTAAAAATTACCTTCTTTATCGACCCGGGTAAGCGCGCCTATGTAAACCGTATTAATTTCCGCGGTAACACCAAAACCAAAGACGAAGTATTGCGCCGCGAAATGCGTCAGATGGAAGGCGGTTCTGCCTCTACTGCGCAAATCGACAACTCCAAGGTTCGCCTGGAGCGTTTGGGTTACTTCAAAGAAGTAAAAGTGGAAAACAAAGAAGTTCCCGGCACTTCTGATCAAATCGACGTTGAATATACCGTTGAAGAGCAGCCCTCGGGCAGCATGGGCTTGCAGGTAGGTTACGCACAGTACTCTGGCCTGTTGTTCTCCGCCAGCATTCAGCAAAACAACTGGTTTGGTACCGGCAAGCAAATTGGCTTTTCCTTTAGCCACAACAAATACCAGACAGGTTATAACTTCAACTACAACGATCCTTATTTCACCCCCGATGGTGTAAGCCGCGGCTTCAGTGTCTATTACACAGCCAGCGATTATGGTAACTACAACATTACCCCTTATAGCACCAACGTCTATGGTGCCAAGGTGAACTTTGGCTATCCAATTTCCGATATCGAGCGCATAGGTTTTGATATAGGTATTCGCAGCTTGGAAGTGGTGCCGACCGGCTACTCGTCGCAGGAAATTATCCGTACGCCGATTTGGGATACAGACGTAGGTTATATCTCTCTGGATGATTACATTGATCTGCAAGAGCGCTATAGCAATGGCCTGGACTTCCCCAGCGGCTCTTACACCACTCAAGCATTTACCGATGACATGCTCGGCCCGGAAGGCTTTATCGACACCTATGGCAGCCGCTTTAATGATGCGCAGATCAATGTGTACTGGCTGAGATCCACATTAAACCGCGGTATTTTGGCGGATCGCGGTGCTCAGCAGCAGCTGTCATTTGAACTCTCGCTGCCTGGCGGCGATATGGAATACTACAAAATCGATTACACAGGTCAGATTTTCAAACCTTTAACTCGCGCTTTAACCCTGCGTCTGCACACTCACCTGGGTTATGGCGCTGGCTACGGCGATCTGGATCGACTGCCATTCTTTGAAAACTACTATGCCGGTGGCTT
>CBIMZH010000266.1:0-4640 GCA_966248255.1 uncultured Cellvibrio sp. | reverse complement strand
CGGCTGTAGTAAAAAGATTTTTCAATAATATCGGCCAGCTCCTGGCTGATGGGCAGCGGCTTTTGTTTGCTGGCGTTAGGGGCCAACTTATTCGCGCGATAAAGCTGACTGGTTTCAATCCAGGGGCTGAACTCGCGGTCTATGCGGCGCATCTCCTCCATCACCGCGGCTATAGCCGCCTCGGCCTTAGCATCGTCATCCAGGTAGAGAGTGACGCTCACCCGTGTGCCCATAATGTCCTGGCTATCGCCATGCCAGGCAGCCTCGGCTTGCGCACTCAGCCCAATTAGGCCAGCGATAAAAAAGGCGCTGACCAGCAGCGCCTGAGACATGTGTTTGGCAGCAAATGCAGTGCGCATTTTTAGCTCCAGTTTTATTGCCGGAAAATACTGAGGGTTGCAGTAATTAGAGATTCATATCCACCAGATAATGGGTTTTGCCCTCGGCATCGGTTTCCTTCTCCTGGGCCACCATACCCAGCAAACCCGACGCCTTGGTCGCTTCAACAAAGCCCTTGGCCAAAGCCAATTCACCTTTAACACTGCCGCCACTGGGGGCGGTGAGTTCAACATTGAGATTCACATCTACCGGGCCACCCAGCTGATACACATGGGCCTTAACGCCGTTGTTGCTGTTGTCAGTTAAATCTGCGCCATAGTTGCCAAGGTCCATCCAGGTGGCACCGTTATTAACCTGGGCAGCAACCCACTTTAACTGGCCATCGAGTTTAAGCAGCACATTGGCGCGCATATCCAGCTGTTTGATTTGCGCCATAAATTCGCCGCCCACAGGAATGGGCAAGCGCCCCTGCACCAGGCTTGCAGGCATATTGAAGTCGGCATTTTTCACCCGCAGCAAGCCGCCGGACCCCACACAGACATCGCCTTCAAAAGTTTGCGATTGCAACTCGGACACCAGATGGACGCAGGGCTTTAGGCTAAACACCGAGAGGAGTTTAAATTCCCAGTCGAGCCAACCCAATGGATGGGCGCGGTCATCAATATTGACGCTGGCCAGGGCCGCGCGGCCGTGCCAGAAGTTGCCGGTCAAGCCGCTCATGGCCAAGCCGGTACCGCGAGTAAGCAGATAGGCACCCCAGCTGGGCGGCACAGCGCGCAACGCAAAAAATACAAACAACACCAGACCCAGCAGCGTCCAAAAACGCTTGCTGTTGGGCAGAGAGTTTATCAAGGCATTCACTGGCACTATCCCCTAGTTAGCTTTTTGCAGGCGAAGGTTAACAGTCACTATGCCCGCATCATTGGTGGCGGCCACGGAGATATCCTTCACCGCAACGCCGCGCTTGAATTCCATCTCGTACAGCCAGGCCATAAGTGCATCATAGGGCGCGCGCTCCAGACGCAGACGCACTTCGCCACCAGCGCCCGGTTGAAAACCGCTCATGCTCAAGCCATTGGCGCGCAGGCTGGAATCTATAAGCGCATTGATATTGCCCGCATCGCTGGGGTTTGCCCCCTGGGCGCGCGCCTGTTTAATTTGCGCCACCTGCAATTGCACCTTACCCAGGGTTTGCGTAGCCGCCTGATTGGCGCTGTAGGTCTGATCGCGCTTTTTCTCAAGCGGCTTTACCACCAGCAGCCAGGCGATATACAACACCAGCACCAGGCCGAGGCTGAGCATGGCCAGCTGATCGCGGCGGCTGTAGCGGTTTAAAAAGGTATAGATTTCATTCATAGCCATCACCGCTTAGGGTTTGGTAATTTTCAGGCGGGCAGACTGCACACTGCCCTGCACATTGGCACTGAGCAATTCAGCGTTCAAGCCTTTGGCTTTTATGTTGTCGCTCAGGGTTTGAAAGGTGGCAAAGCTGTCCGCTTGAATATTGATATTCAGCTCGCCTGTCTCACCACTAAAGGCTATGCCTTTGACCTGCACGCTTGGCATGCTGGAAATTTCCGGCAGGGCCACTGCCAGGAGTTCCATCACTTTGGTGCCGCCAGTGGCACCCTGGGGATTGAGCTGCGCCAAAGTACCGGCCAGCTGTTTTTCGGCATTGACGATTTTGCCCTGCAACACCTGGCGCGCACTGGCTTCAATTTGCTGACGCAACTGCAGGTTTTGTTTGTTGAGTTTAAAAATTTCAAAGCCCAGGGTAGCGATATAAACCAGCAGACAGACACCGGCAAAAATCGCCAGGGATTTCCACTGCTTCCACCAGCGTTCTATAGGCAGACGCTGGGAGAATTCACCCTGACACAAATCGATTGAGCTGTTGCTGGTATCCAGTGCCCAGGCATCCACCACTTGGGCATCTGCCACCGAGTTGCGCATCGATTCGGGCAACAGCTGTTGCAGCTGCTGCAACTCAGCCTCGCTGGTTGCGCGCAAATAGAATTTGGGCAGTTCTTCCAGCTCGCGCGCGTTAAGCAGTAACTGCAGCGCTAGCGCCGTGCGCTCCGGCTGCAGCGAAAAGCCCTGGTACTGGTTGTATCTGAGGCTCACCCGGCCCTGAGTTAAACCCAGCACCCAGGTTTCACCGGCTTCGGCGCCAGGCAATGGCAGCGTCAGCGGCGCCGACCAGCAGTGGGTTACGTCCATGCCCATGGCCGCCAGTTCGGCAAACACCGCCTGCAGCCAGGCTTTGTCGGTATAGGCCAGAGTCACCTTGCCATTGGCCGCGGGCGAAAGCGCAAAGTGCATTTCATCCACATCGCCAATAACCTCGTCTTCCAACTGGAAGGGCATAAGGCTGCGCAGGTGTTTTTTTTCTTTCTCGGTGAATTCCAACTGGCGCGTGGCCACGCGTTCGCCAGGCAATATCAACCAGGTGGATTGAGTGCCGCCGCTGCGTTCCGCCAGATGCGCGCGCAGGCTGTCGCGGTCGCCACTGGCCGGCGCTTCCACGGGCTGCCCATCGGCGCCCAGCCAGCACCAGCGAAACACATCGCCCAGAGTGCCGCCCTGGGGAGCGTCGGAAACCGAGAGAACTAATTGGCTCGACATAGTCTGCCCTGTCTAGGTAATTGGGTTGCTACACACCTGGCCGCGCGGGCGGCGAGGTTATTATTTTTTATCTTTTTCGCCGCGCTCTACCTGCGGCAATTCAAATACATCATCGCGCTGAATAACTTTAATACTGTTCTGGTCGCGCATCATCAGGCTGCGCATACTGCGTCGCTGGTCCACCAGCTGCACAGTTGAAACCAGCCAAAAGTAATTGGTTTTCACCTGCAGCCCTTCGGTATCCAGCGTCTGGCCACTGAACTGTTTGTTCCAGGCATCGGCGATCTCCTGCACATTGGCAAAGCCGGTATCGGGGCGGTCGCCAGCGAAGCTGATGGCCTCCATATCACCCAGCGGCGCCAGGCTGGCACTGGAGCCCAGGCTGCGCAGCAGGTTATTGGCTGTCTGCCCATCGGCATTGGTGGCCACCAGGGTATTTACATTCAACCCGGCTTTGGGCGGCAGTACCGTGATATAGGGCAGCAGGCGGGTTACCAGCTGCGGCAATTCGATAAAGCCGCGCACCAGGCGCAATTCATCCACCGAGGTGAAGGGCGCATTCGCAGGCAGATAGGGGGCGGGCAAACTCTGGTAAAAATTGCCTTCCGCACCGCCCATACCCGACTCGGCATCATCGCCGTCCTGCCAGTCCACCACCGCCTCCAGCATGGACTCCGCCTGCTGCTGCCCCAAGGGCATCTCGGGGAAGGTCTGCAGCAGGCGAATAAACCGGCGCTGCGCTGGCGAGTATCTATCCGCCTGTCCCTGAGGCTTATTGGGATCTATCTGCCCGGTCAAATCATTCAAATTCAATTTGGCGGTGGCGTCTTCCAGCCTGGCCACACCGCTAACGCCCTCATCCTCGATGGGCACTTCATTACTCCAGGGCTCACCCAGGTAATCGATATTGGGGTCGAGATCGGCGCTGGCAAACAGCAGCTTGGCCACCTCTTCGGTGCCCTGTAAAAACGCCCGTGCCTGGGCCCCGTGCCAGCGCGACTCGGCGCGCGCCAGGCCCAGCTGATACTGGCTGGTGTATTTAATCGCCAGGCCAGCCACCAGCGCCACTATCAATAGCACCGCAATCATAATCACCCCGCGCTGACGCGCGCGCGGCTTAAGGCTGGGGCAAGGCAAAGAGGCGCACACTTGGCCCTACTCCTTTCACATCCAGGGTGACTTCCATCGCCAGGGGCATAACACTGCCGCCGCTCAGGGTTGGATCTGGCCACTGCTGTAACCAGTTATCGCTATAGTCGCTGCCGTCCAGCTCGGATTTGCCATTGAGGCTGATTAAGCCCTGATGCAAAAAGCGAAATTGCACATCGACCACATTGTCGAGCAACTTTTGATGGAAAGCTTCGCGCTCCATATCTATCTGGGTGATGTCGCGGTTGAACTCGGGCATAAAGTCGCGCCAGAGCACGCCATCGGAAAGGCGATAACTCACCAGCTGTAAATCGCTGCGCCGCTGATTGGAAAAATTCACCCAGCCGCGACGTTTAAATACCAGCAGCAGTTGCTCGGCGTGCTCACCGGAGCTTTGCAGGCTCTGCGCCTGAAACACCACATTGGCGCCATTGGGCAGCAGCAGGTGGCGCAGATCGCTGTCCAGAAGCTGCCAGGCGCGATCCAGCTGGTTGATTTCATCCATCACCTGATTAGTGCGCTCAGCA
>CBIMZH010000265.1:0-4659 GCA_966248255.1 uncultured Cellvibrio sp. | reverse complement strand
CCTTTGTAGAGTGACTGCTCTAACTCCCCTCTTTAGCAAAGAGGGGCCGGGAGAGATTTGATAGGCAAGGCAGAGGGATTAAAAATTAATCGCCCCAGGGTTGTAATTGCTCAAATAATCGCCATATAGAATTACAGCGAAAAGCGGTATGACATCAGCTGCCAATAGGGGTAGAATGCCGCCACTCGCTGGCTTGAACAGAGAGCGCGCAAGCGCAATCAGGTTCAGCGACTGGGGCCGATTTGGATTCGACGCCGGTGACAAAGCCCGAGGTGCATGTGGTGATGACAGCGAATCACCTTAATCCAAAGCTGTACTTGAATAGTCGCAAACGACGATTCTTACGCTTTAGCAGCTTAATTGCTGCTAACGGTCTCTAACAAGGTGCCAGTACCGCGTTAAAGCCCGTCATACAGAACTGGATCGCAGCAAAGCAAGCCTGGGGCGGCGCTGCTAAAACTCTACAGGATCGCGCTTCACGTCCTGCCCGCTGGGCTGTAAAGCGTTAAATTAATTAACGGACCTAAACATGTAGAGCCGAGGATGGAGTGCTGGCGGACGGGGGTTCAAATCCCCCCGGCTCCACCAAACCCAAAAGAAAAGCCCCGTCCAGTAATGGACGGGGCTTTTCTTTTGGGGTCAGTGAAACTGGCGCTTTGAACCTGCAAAGTCGGGGTTCACAAAACGGCAGGACAGCCGTTTTGCACGGCCGAAGGGCCGCCCCGCAGGGGTGAGGTGCATGGATGCACCGAATGCAATCCCTCCCTCAGCTACTATATTGCAAGCCAAGAACTAATACCGACACGGAATTTGCAATGACCACCCAAACCGATCAAGAATTCCTCAACGAGCTGGATAAAAAGCTCTGGAACGCCGCCGATAAACTCCGCTCCACGCTGGATGCCGCGCAATACAAACACACCGTATTGGGTTTGATCTTTTTAAAATACGTGTCCGATGCGTTTGATCTGCGCCGCGAAGAACTCAAAACCCAATTTGCCGATGCAGGCCACGACTACTTCCTCGATCCCTCCGACTTTGGCGGCGCAGACAGCGAGGAATACCAAGCCGAAGTTAACACCGAGTTGGAAGTGCGCGATTACTATTTGGAATCCAACACCTTTTGGGTGCCTACCGCGGCGCGCTGGGAATTTTTGCAAAACCAAAACAAAGTGGTGATTGCGGGCGAATTAGAAATCGATGGCAAAAAGATTCGCTCAGTCGGTCAACTCATCGACAACGCACTGGAAAGTATTGAGCAAGACAACCCCAAGCTTAAAGGCGTACTCAACAAGCGCTATACCCAATTGCAAATCGACCAAGCCAAACTCGGCGAGTTGATTGATTTGATCGCTACGGTTCCCTTCAAACACGCAAGCCTGAACAGCAAAGATATTCTCGGCCATGTGTACGAATATATGCTCGGGCAATTTGCACTGGCCGAAGGTAAAAAGGGCGGCCAGTTCTATACACCCAAATCCATCGTGAGTTTGATTGTGCAGATGCTCGAACCCTTTAAAGGCCGCGTCTATGACCCGGCGATGGGTTCCGGTGGATTTTTTGTGCAGTCCGAACATTTTATTCGCGAGCATCAAGGCAAGATTGGTGAGGTGAGTATTTACGGGCAGGAATACAACCACACCACTTGGCAACTCGCCGCCATGAATATGGCGATTCGCGGCATTGATTTTAATTTTGGTAAAGAACCCGCCAACACCTACACCAACGACCAACACCCCGACCTGCGCGCCGATTTTGTGATGGCCAACCCGCCGTTCAATATGAAGGAGTGGGATGTAGGCGTAAGCGATGACGACCCGCGCTGGAATATTAATGGCCAGCAATGTCGCCCGCCCTCTGGCAACGCCAACTTTGCCTGGCTGTTACATATGCTGTTCCACCTCGCGCCTAACGGCAGCATGGGTTTGTTGCTAGCCAATGGCTCCATGAGTTCCAACACCAATAACGAAGGCGAGATTCGCCGCAAGCTGATTGAAAACGATTTGGTGGAATGCATGGTCGCCCTGCCCGGCCAGCTATTTACCAACACGCAAATTCCCGCGTGCATTTGGTTTCTCACTAAAAACAAAGGCGAGCGCATTTCTGCCGCCGGTAAAAAACTGCGCAACCGCAAAGGCGAAGTCTTGTTTATCGATGCGCGCAATCTGGGCTATATGAAAGACCGCGTACTGCGCGACTTCACCCAGGATGATTTGGAAAAAGTCACCAGCACTTACCATAACTGGCAAACCGGAGAGAGTTACGAAAATATCGCAGGGTTTTGTTTTTCTGCCGAGTTAAAGGATTTAGAAAAACACGATTTTGTACTAACCCCCGGCCGCTACGTCGGTGCCGCCGAAGAGGAAGACGACGGCGAACCCTTTGCCGAAAAAATGCAACGCTTAACCGCGCAGCTTAAAGACCAATTTGAAGAAAGCGCGTGTTTGGAAGCGGAGATTAAAAAGAATTTGATGGGGCTTGGGTACGATGTCTAATACTGGCCTGTTCGACCATATTTTTAGCCCCCTCCCAGATGGCTGGACTTTAGAACCGCTACAAGAAGTAGTGGATTTCCAAGAAGGCCCAGGAATACTTGCAAAAGATTTCTATGAATCTGGAGTCCCATTACTCAGGCTATCTTCGATAGCTGGCCCATTTACAACCTTTGACGGATGTAATTATCTCGACCCTATTAAAGTCGAAAAAAAATGGAACCATTTTAAACTTTTTGAAGGTGATATTTTATTAAGCACCAGCGGAAGCCTTGGTCGGGTATCTGAAGTATCAAAATTACAGTCCGGGTGCATTTGTTATACAGGAATCATAAGATTTAGACCCAAAGAGAATTTTTTGAGAAAATCTTATATAAAATATTTTTTGCAGTCTAAGCTATTTGAACAGCAAGCACAGGCATGTGCGGCAGGAAGCGTATTAAAACATTTTGGGCCGACTCATTTAAAAACGATGAGCATTCCTGTCCCGCCAGCTGATTATCAAATATTCATCGAGAAGTGCATATCCCCTATAGATAATAAAATCCAAACTAACACCCAAACCAACCAAACCCTGGAATCCATCGCCCAAGCGATTTTCAAAAGCTGGTTTGTGGATTTTGAACCCGTAAAAGCCAAAATGGCTGTACTCGCCGAAGGCGGCACCCGCGAGCAAGCGGAGCTGGCGGCTATGGGTGCTATATCCGGCAAAAGCGAAGCCGAACTCGCCCAACTCCAACAACACAACCCCGAGCACTACCAACAACTCGCCGAAACCGCCGCGCTGTTTTCCAGTGCGATGGTTGAGAGTGAATTGGGGGAAATTCCGGAGGAGTGGAAGGTATTAAAGATTGAATCAGTGCTTCAAAGACTAACTATAAAAAATAGATACACAAAAACAGAGGTGTATCCTTATGGAAAAACTCCAGTCTTTGAACAAGGGACAGGGATACTACTTGGATATCACAACGGTCAAGCCGAAATTCAAGCGTCTCCTGAAAATCCGGCATTTATATTTGGCGACCACACTTGTGTTATGCACTTATCATGCAGTCCATTTGACATTTCAGCAAATGTAATCCCTTTAAAAGGTAACAAGTATCCAACAATTTGGACTTATTACGCAGTTCTTGGAAAACAAGAATTTCAAGAATATCGCAGGCATTGGTCTGAATTGGCGGTAAAAGATGTTATTGCGCCTATAAACGATGCATTAACTTATGTATTTGAAAGGATAATAAGAACCAATCTTTTACTACAGGAAGAGCTCAAAAAAGAATCGTCTTCTCTGGCAGAGCTGCGAGATTCTCTCCTACCTAAACTACTTTCCGGTGAATTAAATTTAGAATAAGGTAAAACATGGAAGCGCAAGTAGAAAACTATCAGCCACGACATGAAAGACATTACGAAAATCTACCTTTATGGCCTAGCTTTGACGTCTATGATAAAACTGTCGATGGGTTAATACCTTCGGCAAAACTAGAGTCATGGGAACATTTTCATGAAATTGTAAAGACTTACAGATTAGAAAAAGAAGATGAGGAATATGTTTTTAGAGGTCAGCACAATTTCAAATGGGGATTGCAGCCGACACTAGATAGATATTCAAACCGCTCCATTCAGCAAGATATAGCAAAAAGACAATTAAGGAATTTTCGCCTTTCTATTCGCGGCCGTGTAGATAACTCTATTTTGAATGAAACAAAAGAGGAGGAGCTATGGGCAATTGGCCAACATCACGGTTTGGCAACTCCGTTGTTAGATTGGACTCGCGCACCATACGTTGCCCTATTTTTTGCCTTTGTCAATGAAGACCCTGAGTCATGGGTAGATGAAAAAGGAAACCCCAATAATCATAGTCGCGTGATTTACATATTGAAGAAGTCTTTCATAGAGGACCTATCAAAAGAAACTGGCACTTCCGATACTGACTATCCGCAAATTATCGAACCTTCAAAAGATGACCATGGTCGCTTAGTAAATCAAGCAGGCCTATTCACTATAGCCCCTTATGGCGAAACTCTAGAATCCTCGCTTTTAAATGCATTAAATGACTCGGGGATCGATATTGACAATGCCGAGGAAGTTAAAAAATATATCTGCAAATTGCATATTCCTAACTCCGCTGATGCAAGACGAGATTGTCTTAGGCACTTACGCAAGATGA
>CBIMZH010000264.1:0-4698 GCA_966248255.1 uncultured Cellvibrio sp. | reverse complement strand
ATGGGTAGGGCGGGGCTGGCTGGCATCTGGGCAGAGGCGTTAGCGTTGGACATAGTTCAAGTATTCCACTCAGTTGCGGCCAGCATTGGCGCTGATGATGGCGGCGATCTTGGCGTCAACCTGCTGGTCGTGAGCTTCAGACGCCACCAGGGCTTGCGGTTGGCTGCGCACCTGGGTGGCGACCAGGCTGCCGGATTGATCGTGCATATCCACGGTGGCCTTCATACTCAGGCCTACGCGCAGTGGGTGGCTGGCCAGCTCTGCCGGGTCCAGGCTGATACGCACAGGCACGCGCTGGACGATTTTGATCCAGTTGCCCGAGGCATTTTGCGGTGGCAGCAGGGCAAAGGCGGCGCCGCTGCCGGCGCCCAGGCCGACTACCTTGCCGTGATAAACCTGGCTGTCGCCATAGAGATCGGCCACCAGTTCGACTGGCTGGCCAACACGCATTTGCGCCAGCTGCACCTCTTTAAAGTTGGCGTCCACCCAGGCGTTATCCAGGGGGACTACTGCCATCAAGGGGCTGCCAGCGCCTATGCGGCTGCCGATCTGCACACTGCGGCGGGCGACTACACCGGCACTGGGGGCGGTGATCTGAGTGCGTTTAAGCGCCAGTGAGGCCTCGCGTACTTTTGCCGCCGCGGCCAGTACCTGGGGGTGAGTTTCCACCTGGGTGTTGTCGATCTGGGCGTTATTGGCGTCCAGTTCTTCGCGGCTGCTGGTCAGCGCCGCTTCCAGGCGGCTTACCTGGTCGCGCGCGTGTTGCAGTTCTTCGGCGGATACACCGCCCTCTTTGGCCACCTGCTGGCGGCGCTGCAAGTCGGCGGTAGCGCTTTGCAGGGCAATTGTATTGGCGCGAATGCTGGCGTTAAGCGCATTGGACTTGGCAAAAACGCCGCGCACGCTGCGCACTGCGCGGGCCAGTTCGGCTTCGGCGCCAGCCAGCGCAATTTCCGCATCTGCCTGGTCGAGTTGCACCAGCAGTTGGCCTTGTTCGACATGTTGGGTATCGTCAACCAGTACCGAGTGAACAGTGCCGCCGATTTCGCTGGTGATTTGAATTAAGTCTGAAGCGACGTAGGCGTCATCGGTTTCCTCATAAAAGCGGGCGTGCAGGTAGAAGTAGGCAAAGTAGGCGACTGTGGCCAATACCACCACCGCCAGCAAGGTAAACAGACGCTGTTTGCGTGTGTTGGATGCAGGTGAATTCATAGCAACTTTCTCGTTCATTAAACGCCAGGTGCACTGGCTGGGGTTTGACTGGCGGTTTGATTTGTACTGGCGTCTGGGCTAAAGCTGCCGCCCAGGCTGAGCAGCAGGCTGACGCGACTGATCAACAGCTGGGTATTGATATCCACCAGGCTGCGCTGGGCGGCAAGCAGCTGGGATTGGGCATTAAGTACAACAAGCTGCGAACTCAGGCCGGCGCTGTAGCGGTTTTGCGCCAGTTGGTAGGCCGCTTGCGCCGCGCTCAGGCCCTGATTGGCCTGGGCGAGCTGCTGACTGTAGGACTGGCTCAGGCTCAGCTGGTCGGCGCTGTCGTGTATCGCCTTAAGCAGGGTGTTGTTGTAGCTGGCGACGGCTGTATCCAGCTCGGCCGTGGCGCTAAAAAAGCCTGCCTTTAACCGCTGGGAGTCAAATACTGGCAAGTGCAGCGCCGGGCCTGCGCCGTAAATCAGGCTGCCGCTGTCGGTCAGATTACTCAGGCCAATGGCCTGGGTGCCGACCAGGGCGTTAAGGCTGATGTCCGGGTAAAACGCCGACTTGGCAGCCGCGCGACCAGCGGTTGCCGCCTCAATGCGCGCCTTGGCGGCGAGTATGTCCGGGCGGCGCCCGAGCAGGTCCAGGGGCAGGCTCTGGGGCAGCGGCAACTTGGTGTGCAGGTCGATATTGGGGCGCTTGATCTGGCTGTAAGCCGCAGGGCCCTGGCCGGTTAAGGCGGCCAGGCTGTGTACCGCCATAGCCTGGGCTATCTCGGTTTGCATAACTGCCATGCGCGCCTGGGGTAGGGCGGCTTCGGCGACTTTTAACTCCACCTGAGTATCCAGCCCGGCTTTCACCCGCGCTTGGGTGATGGCGTAAATCTGCTCGCGCTGGGCCAGTGAGGCCTTGGCTATATCGCCTTGGCGATAGGCGCTGTAGAGCTGCACATAGGCTTGTGCCAGGGCGCCGGACAGGGCCATGCGCGCGGCGCCCACATCCAGTTGCGCCGCCAGCTTATTGGCCTTGGCCTGTTTAAGCAGCTCTGCCTGGTGGCCCCAAAAATCCAGATCCCAATTGAGGTTGAGGGTCGCCTGGCCCATCCAGGTTTTGTCGCCACCGGCTATGCCAAAACCCGCCTGAGCTGGCGGGTAAATATAGTTTTCGGACAAACGCTGGTAGGTCTCTTCGCCGTTAAGGCTAAAGCCAGGTTTAAGTGCTGCCCCGGCTGCCTGGGCTTGCGCCTGGGCGAATTGCACCCGCGCCAATGCCTGGGCCAGGCTGGGGTTGCCGCTTAGGGCGAGCGCCACCAGCTGGTTGAGCTGGTCGTCGCCAAAGGCTTGCCACCAGCCGTCGGGCACCTGCGCCAGCGACTCCTGGCTTAGCCCCAGTTGCTGGCTATCCAGCTGCTGCTGTTGCGGTTGTATATCTGGCGCCGAAACGCAGGCGGCCAGGAGCAGACTGCCGGTCACGGCCAGCCACAGCCGCGCTCTGGGCATTGAGGGGCGCGCTCTGGGCCGTTTGGATAAAGACACTAGGGGAAAAATCATGATGATTCCTGGGAAGAGATTTCCTGGTTGTAACTTTGAATGGAGCTTTTCAACTTTTCTAACAGGTTGGTTAGCTGAATGAATTCGTCCTGGGTAAAGGGCGCCAGGGCGCAATTGAGCTTGTTAACCACCAGCGGCGTGAGCTGCTTCACCTTGTCGCGCCCGGCCTGGGTTACCTGCAGCTCCACTACACGCCTGTCCTGCAGGCTGCGGTGGCGCTCGACATAGCCCTTTTCTTCCAGCTGGTCGAGCATGCGGGTAATGGCGCCATTGTCGTGAAACATGGTGCGGCACAGGTCGCTGGCGGTAATTGCCACTCCCTCGATCAGCTTTTGCAGGGCAATCCACTGGATAAAACTTATGTCGTGCTGGGCAAAAATGCGCTCAGCGCACTCCTGCATCAGGCTTTGGTTCACCTTGAGCAGGTAGCCGAGGCTATTCTGGGTGGTAAAAGTTTCGGTATCGTAAAATTTCATTGCTGATGCAAACTCTGCTTTGACATATTTTGCTTTGGCAATATTTGCCGAGGCAGATATTATTCTGAGGCCAGCAGATAGTCAATTTGGTAAAAGGAAATATTTCGATGACTTTTTTATGCGGAATTGAAAGCAAGCCCTATTGCAGGGGAAAAATCTGGCTAAACTCTTTGCATAAAATTAATTAACGCTCAGTAGTGGATGTCCCATGAAAAATAAGACAAAAAGCCTCGCGCTCTGCAGTTTGTTTGCGATTTTTACCGGCCTGAGTGGCTGTGGTGGCGGTAGCGGCACAGAAACCCCGCCGCCCTTGACCGGCCCATCTGCCTTCGAGCCCAAAACCTACCCAAGGTTTGATCCAGTTACCTCGGATTTGCCCTTTAACACTGACCTCCTGTTTGCCAAGGCGGCGACCAGCGATGGCACTGCCGACCTGGGCGCGCCCACGGATACAGTGCGGGCAGCGGTAAACGCCCTGGATGGCTTTTCCACCTCGGCTTTTTTTGATGTGCTGATTGCCGGCAGCCTGGATCCTGCCTCGGCCATAGCCAACCAATCGGTCTTCCTGGTTGCGCTGGACACAGGCACGGCTGATGCCCTGGATCCAGCCAATATTCAGGGTATTAGCGGCCTGGCCAGTTTTGATGTGCAGGTGGTTTCCCTCGATGGCGGCAGCAATAACGTATTGCGCATTCGCCCGACAGCACCGCTTAAACCCAAAACCAAATACCTGGTGATACTCACCAACGACCTTAAAGATAGCGCCGGTGCAGCGCTTACCGCCTCCTGGAGTTATAACGCCCTGCGCGATCCGGATTATGAAACCCTGGAGGCGCTGCTGCCGGTACGCAGTGCCATTCTCGGCTGGGAGGCGTTGGCCGGCGCTTTCCTCGCACAGTTGAGTGGCGGAGCCCTGACCAGTGCGACGGCCAAGGCCAAGTTAGTTCTTACTTACACCTTTACCACCACCGATCCGCAAACCTCACTGATGGGCCTGGCGGCACCCCGTGCGGCACTTAAGGCGCAGTTGATGGCATCGGGATTGGATGAGTTAGTGGCCAAGGGCAGTGTGGATCAGTTGCAAAGCTATGGTTTACTGACAACGCCTAAATCTCGCCCTGTGGGCGTAGAGGCGGCGACCGGATTTGATATGGGCGACCTGGCACCCGGGGTCCTGGCAACTCAGGTGGGCAAGCTCTACACCGGCTATATTCAGTTGCCTTATTACCAACAAGCCCCGGTGAATGGTGATTTCTCACCCGTCGTGGGCCATGCGTGGCAACCGAACCAAAGCTTGGCTAGTGCCTTGAGTGTGGACTTACCGGCCGATGTGGACGGCAGCTATAACCTGACCTATCGCTTCCCTTTCCCGGTTGCAACCGGCAGTGAAACTGTCCCCTTGCAGATCACCCTGCCTGAGCCAGGCCTGACACCGAGCTATGCGGGTGGCTATAGCTGCGCCCAGGTCTATG
>CBIMZH010000263.1:0-4713 GCA_966248255.1 uncultured Cellvibrio sp. | reverse complement strand
AGGCAGCAACCTGTTTGTCACCTACCCCGGCTATTCCGATTACCGCCATATTCCGGTGGTGGGCAAAGGCGTCACCTTCCAATTGCCCGGCTCGCCCGATACCTGGGGCATGATGTGCGAAGCGGATTTGGAAGAGGTATATCGCTTTCGCTCGCTCAGCTACAGCCTGATGAAAATCTACGCCCAGGGCATTATCCCCGCCATTGCCGCGCAATTTGCACTTCAGGCCTACACCGACTTTTCCAACCCGGTCATTAACGGCATCAGCCTGGCACTGCTACTGCTCGGCGGCTTTATGTTTCGCCTGCGCGGCCCCCGTCGCCTGGCGCGACGTCTGGGCAAGATGACCGAAATTATTCACGCCATTACCGAGGGCGGCGGCAACCTGCGCCAACGGCTGGATACTAAAAAACTCGCCTGTGACGAGAGCGGCGACCTGGGTCGCTGGACCAACAGCTTTATCGACAACCTGGACTCTGTAGTGGGCGAAGTGATTCGCGCCGCCGACGATGTAATGAAAAGCAGCGACAGCCTGCTGAAGCGCAACAGCGAAGCCAATCAAACCTCTGGCCATGTATCGGATTCCATGGAGCGGATGCTGCACCTGGTGCAGAGCCAATTGCACGAGATCAGCCAGGCGAGCAACACCGCCGATGAAATGAAGCTGGCAATGGAAGCCGTGGTGCGCGATGCGCGCAAGCAGTTTGAATCTGTGCGCTCCGGCACCCAGAACATTCGCGATGTAGTGGAAACCTCGGCGGCAACCATTCACACCCTGAATAATCGCACTATCGAAATCGGCAATATGGTGTCCATGATTAGCGATATTACCGGGCAAACCAATTTGCTCGCACTCAACGCCGCCATTGAGGCCGCGCGCGCAGGGGAACACGGCCGCGGCTTCTCGGTAGTCGCCGAAGAAGTACGCAACCTCGCCAGCCGCAGCGCCTCGGTTGCTGATGAGATTGGCAAAAAAATCGAGACTATTCGCAACGAAGCGCAACAGGCGGCCAGCTTTATGGAGACCAGTGTAGAAAACGTCGACCGCAGCCTGCGCCTCGCCGAAGAGGCCTCCACTGACAATGCCCAGCTGCACGCTATAGTTGACCGCATTTTTCATATCATTCAACACATAGACAACAACAGCCGCGAACACGGTCAGCAGGTACAGGAAGTTACCGGCGCAAGTCAGCGAATGAATAAAGTTGTACGCGCGCTGCACACAAGTTCGGATAGATTAAAAAATACTGCAGGCAAGTTGCACCAGTTGGCAGGCGCATTTCAGGTAAGTGCACGCTAAAAAGACCGGAAGTTAAAACCAAGGGGAGCATTGCTCCCCTTTTTTATTGGCCACAGTTTTAATGTATCCTGATTTTTATCGTCTGACCTTTTTAATTATCTATTCAATGTAATCGCCGGATTTTCCATGCTGACGCAACCAGGCTGGGTACTCCGCCATCAACAATTTTTCCGGCCAGCGGCCATACCAGTCGTATCCGGTACGACGCTCGCGGTCAATCTGCGCTAGCTGTTGCACCCTAACGCCCTCCCGCGTCACTAGCAGCGGCTGGTTAGTTTGCAGATCATAGAATCTGGCCCACAGGGGTTTAGCCGATGGATTCTGTACCATCACCCTATCCCAGGTAGAGGTGTGAAATTTATAGCGGACTGGCTCAGCCTCGATTTGAACCATATCCAGGCCCGGCAATTTAGCGCGTTCAAACCAGGCAATTGCCGCTTCTATGGCGTGGATTTTTTGCATACTTGGCGCAGGGTCGCTCATTAAATAGCGCACCACATCGACACTTTCACGGCTTACCAGGCTGGGCAGTTCAAAACTTCGCCCAGTCTCTGGCTCAAGCGTTACTGGGTCATACTGCCCTGCCCAAACGCTTGGCCGCCCATCAACCCTAATTTGCAAGCGCAGTAAAAGTTCATCCCCGCGCTGGTGAGCTTGGGCAATAGCTCGCACCATAGTTGCAGGAACAAAATTAAAGCGCTTGCTGCCCAGTTTTATTTCTTGCAATAAACCAAGCACACCAGGCATTACATCATCCATAAAAGTGATATAGCCATGATACATATCGGTACGCGGTGGCGAATGAGTGAAGCCGCCGTTGGCCAGCTGGGAAGCCAAAATAAACTGCAGGCCGCGAAGCGCTGCATCGCGGTACTTATCTATATTCGTCTGCTGGTAGACATCCGCCAGATAGCGGATTTGCGGGTAGACGTTGCGATTATCCAAGCTGGTATCCAGACTATTAAATAATGCCTGTTGTTGTTTAATTTCATCCCTGGGAATAATTCGCAATGGATTTTTGTTTTCCGGCCAGCCGCCATTGGCTCTTTGGTAGAGCAATATATTGTCGGCAATGTGGATAATCTGTTCCTGGCTGTAACGCCCCTGATGATCATCTGGATGTTGATCGTCCCAATGTTTGATTACATCACTAAAACCAGACAGGTCAATTGCGGTATAAGACTTAGCCATATTCCCCTGGCAAGCCTGAAGCATTCCAATGCAAAGTAGAAACAGGCTATATATTATTTTTTTCATTCAGACTCATACCCCTGGTTTGTTATCGGCACAACCTTAACACAAAGTATTGGCTTACCAGACCGCCAGCCCCTTTTATCAATTGTGCAAATTACCTCCTGCCATTTCACTAGGGTATCTTGCAGAAGATGTTTATAGTCAACCGCCTAACCATTCCCCCACAAAATCTGGCTGGAAATATTTCCATAAAGGCTGGGGTTTTTAGCAAAAAAGCAGGGACTGGTTTTTTAAAGAATTGGCCGGAATCCAGATAACTTAGCCATTTAACCCTGAAAAAATAATGTAAGCTCACAATTGTTTAGCGCAGCTAAAATTGCTTGCAGCCAACCTGGCAAAGCGCTGGGCCGAGTAAAAAAATACGCGCGTCTTTCCCATTAGGCCCCCCTTAAGCCCCTTTAAGCCCCCTTATATATGCAAAGTACAGGCACTATAAAACAATGGAATCAGGACAAGGGCTATGGCTTTGTTCGGGATGCCAGTCGCGAAACGGATATATTTGTGCACATAGCCGATATTGAACAGCGATGGGAAAGCCCAAGGTTGGCGACTCTCTCAGCTATACCCTAACGACAGACACCAAAGGCAAGCTGCGGGCTACCCAGGTCAGATTCAGCCGCTTAGGTCTGACCCGCCATGGTGCAGGCAAAGCGTTTGTGCTCCTCTGCGCATTCTTTCTGGTTGTTGCCGCCTTGGTTTTTTCCGGCAACTTAGCAGCAATTATTCTTGTCGCCTATGGGCTTATGAGCCTGGTTACTTTCTTATTTTATTGGGCCGATAAGCGCAGCGCCCAAGCCAACCGCAGCCGTGTTCCGGAAATTAAATTGCACCTGCTCGGGTTATTTTTTGGCTGGCCGGGCGCGAACCTTGCGCAGCAGCTGTTAAGACACAAATCGGTGAAGCTGCAATTCCGTATAGGCTTTTATTTTTCCATAGTGTTTAACTTGCTATTTGTCGGCTATTTATTGACCCCTGAAGGTACCTGGCTGAATCAAATCTTAGGACAATAGGAACCAATACAGCTTGTCCGCCGATAACTTTTTTTGCTGCACGTTTATTTTTTAAACAGAACGACTTTTATCGCCGCATAAGCGCCATCGACCAGTGCCCGGCCCCTACCGGATACAATCAAGCTAGTATCACACTGCGAATAATGCCTGCCCGGGAATAGCTTCCTGTGATCCATATTGCCTAGATTGTTGTACTCCAAGCCTAACAGCTCCCTTGCCGGGACCAGCTTATGTTTGTGCAGCTTTTGAATTCTCTGAATCGCCTGTGTATAAGGAATAGGCCCGGTAACTTGTAATATTCCCTTGCTCCCGGCTCCGTGACGATTTTTCATATAGATAATCAAACGTGTTATTACAGTGACTATTACAGCACGTAAATATGGGTGACCGGGACTACAGATAATGTGCCACTGCTGAAACTCACCTTCGGGTAAGTTCTTGATATGAGGATGCAGTCCCCAAGCCTTATATTTGGGGTCGCTATGCCACTCTGTCCAATGGCTAAGAATAAATCCACTATCCAAATCTAGGGTTTCATCCAGTGGTTTTGTCATTCCGGACTTAAGGTCAAGATAAACACCACCAGAGTGGTATAAAAGGATGTAACGGAAGAGATCTGACTTTGCTGCCAGGTAATCGTCGCTGATAAGGTCGTAGTATTTTTTTATTTGGGGAAACTGTGCGAGAAGAAAATTTTCAATTTTCCCCTGATCAAACAATTGATAACGCCAGTGTGGATTTAACCGCTGAATCCACCTTGAATTGAGTTCCAGCGGTGGTGGCAGCGCCTGTTGGCTGGGAGATATTTGATAAATTGCCCGGGGAATTTTTTCGCCCGGATTTATCCAGGGAATTTTTTTGTCGATGTGTTTATAGAGAAGCCTTTCTGCCAGATATTCAAGACTCATATCCAACCTCCACAAATCGTAGCTATTCCATGTCGAGAGCTGCTGTCCATTGTCTGAAGCTCATCACTCCCGAATCCCTCTTACTTTGCATTTATGCTCAGGTTGCCTACTGCAAATAGATTAGCATTAACACTAACTGCAATACCAACGACATGGCCCACCCTACAATTTGAATATAAGCCGTTGAATTTACAAACCAAAATGGCAAAGTCTGGCTATAATCCCAATCTACTCATTTGCT